>CAYJBL010000149.1:0-4855 GCA_964368115.1 uncultured Bacteroidales bacterium | reverse complement strand
CATCATTTCTCCTAAAAACTTAGAATTAATTCCCGCAATAGGCTCCGCTTATCTTGCAAAAGATGGCACTAATATTAAAATAAAAAAACTAATCGCTTATACACGATTAAAGCAAAATCCAACAAATAAAGTAAATTCAACTTCACGATTACCAGCTTTATTTAATAGTAAAGATGAATTTAAAGCTTGGGATGAACGTCAAAAGAAACATTTTGTCCCAAAATCAAAAATAATAGACAAGAACGAAAATTTATTTTTAGGAATTGACTCTGGGAGTACTACGACTAAGTTATTATTATTAAACAGTAAAAAACAGATTGTTTATTCCGATTACACAAAAAATAATGGTGACAGTTTTTCTACTTTATACTCAAGTATGAAAAAGATGCTCACGCTTTGTGGCGACATAAAAATTGCTAATTCATGCATAACTGGATATGGTGAAAATCTATTAAAAACAGCATTTTCGCTAAACGAAGGCATTGTAGAAACTATTGCTCACAGTATTGCGGCTAAATCAATTGCTCCAAACGTAAGTTTTATTTTAGATATCGGTGGACAGGACATCAAAGCTATTTTTTTAAAAAATTCTTGCATCACTCGCATTGAAATTAACGAGGCATGTTCATCTGGCTGCGGCTCATTTCTTGAATCATTTGCCAATCAGCTAAATTACGATATTTCTAATTTTGACAAACTTGCCTGTTCTGCCCCTCAGCCGTACGATTTAGGAACTAGGTGTACTGTTTTTATGAATTCAAAAGTAAAAGAAGCAATGTACGAAGGTGCTAATATAGAAGATATTGCAGCTGGATTCTCTTACTCGATAATTAAAAATTGTTTATATAAAGTTCTGAAAATAAAAAACATAAACGAACTCGGAGACACTATTATTGTTCAAGGAGGAACATTTAAAAATAAATCTGTTATACGTGCTCTTGAATTACTCACAAATTGCAATATTGCTTGCTCGGATATTCCAGAATCAATGGGTGCGCTTGGGGCAGCAATTCACGCTATTGACACAAACAGCAATTCTTCTACTACCCTATTGAGCAATCTACTGTCAACTCAAGACCATAAATCATACACTATAAATTGCGAAGCTTGCGAAAACAAATGCCCTATTAAAGTTTTTTCTTTTTCAAACAAGCGTTCTTTTTATTCTGGAAATAATTGTGAGAAAATATATAAAAATACACAAGAAGGGTCTACTTGTGGGGCGAATATGTTTTCAGAAAAGTATAAATTATTATTTTCTCAAAAATCTCCTTTATACAAAAAATACGTTCCAGATAAAAATATCAAAATTGGAATACCTCGAGCTTTGGGGATGTACGAAAATTTTCCTTTTTGGAAAACACTTTTCGAAAAGTTAGGATTTGAGATAATCTTATCAAGTCCATCGAGTAATAATTTGCTGAACAAAGGCACAGCTAGCATCATGTCAGATAATATATGTTTTCCTGCAAAATTGATGCACGGACATATTTACGACCTTATTGAAAAAAAAGTTGACCGCATTTTCTATCCTTACGTAATTTATGAGAGAAAAGAAAAAAAAGCTCACAATTCATACAACTGCCCAATAGTTGCTGGATATAGTGATGTCATTCGATCTAGCATAGACCCTTTTGGAAATTTCAATATTCATTTCGATTCTCCTATTTTCAGCTTCAATAACCTCAAACTCTTAAAACAATCTTGTCTAGAATATTTCTTGAAACTTGGAGCGAACAAACAAGATATTATTTGTGCAATTGACTCTGCGTTAAAGACCCAAGATAATTTTACTGAAAAATTAGTGGTAAGAGCAAATCAACTGCTTAACAATGCTATAAAACAAAATTCAATACTAATTGTTCTAGTTGGCAAACCATATCACACTGACCCATTTATTGAACATAAAATTTCGAATACTATAAGTAAGATGGGAGTTGACGTCATTACAGAACATGTTGCAATTTACTCTGGAAGCGATATTTACTCAAATACTAACTCTATTGCTCAATGGAGCTATACAAACCGTATTCTAAAAGCCGCTAATCTGGTTTCTAAATTACCAAAAAACATTCTCTTCGTCGAATTGAATTCTTTTGGTTGCGGTCCAGATGCTTTTATTCTCGACGAAATTAATTCTATTTTAGAAAAAGGCGGAAAATCTCCAAGCATACTAAAAATTGACGACGTTAACAACATCGGCTCACTACACCTACGAATACGTTCATTTATAGAAAGTCATTCTTTAAATCCAAATAATAACTCCTCAAACATTCATATTTCAAACAATAAGCTTGAAAACACTGCAATTTTCAAAAAAAGTGATAAAAAAAGAAAACTTATTGCTCCCTATTTTGCAGATGGATACTCGGAATTTTTACCTGCTTTATTCGCATTAGCTGGCTATGACTTTGAATTTCTTCCCACGGGAAATCAAAAAGATGTAGAAGAAGGACTACGATATATCAATAATGATGTTTGCTATCCTGCAACTATAATTATTGGAAGTATTATACGAAATTTAAAAAGCAATAAATACGATTTAAATAATATCGCTATTATCATAACCCAAACTGGTGGGCAATGTCGTGCTTCCAACTATTTATCGTTATTAAAAACAGCTTTGGTTGCTTCCAAAATGAACAACATTCCTGTCATTTCACTAGGGGCAAGTACCAATAATGTGCAATATGGATTCAAGTTTCCTTGGATTAAATTATCTAAATCCATAACTCACACGATGCTCTATGCTGATTGCTTAAATAAATTATTTTATGCTACTACTCCTAGATCTAATGGTCAAATTGAAGAGTGTAAAAAATTACGTACTAAATATATTGCATAAGTTTAATCAAACTTATTAACCAAGCAGCAAATGAATTTAACAATCTAATTTACAACACAAACCATATACCTAAAATTGGTATTGTTGGGGAAATTTTTGTCAAATACAATTCTTTTAGCCACAAAAATATTATCGATTGGTTGATCTATGAAAATATAGAAATTGTACCAACTAGTATTTATAATTTTTTTACAACAATATTCGTTAACACTCATGTAAACAAGGAATTTCATATCAAAAAAGAAAAAACGCCACTTTGGTTAAACGACCTTATTTATAAACGTATACACAATACAGTTAAAAAATTTGACCACGCATTGCAAGATTTTCCTTATTACGAACCGTTTTCAGATATTTTCAATGACATGGCGAATGCACAAAAAATTGTTTCTCCTGGGGCAAATTTTGGCGAAGGCTGGTTAATTCCTGCAGAAATATGCAATATGGCAAACAATGGTATTGAAAATATTATCAGCCTGCAACCTTTTGCATGTATTGCAAATCACATAATTTCAAAAGGAATAGAAAAACGAGTAAAACAGATATATCCAAAAATAAATCTACTTTTCCTTGATTTTGACGCTAGCACATCAGACGTAAATATCTACAATCGAATACTTTTCATGCTACATAACGCAAAAAAGAATCTCGAAAATTAACAGAAACTATAGATTCTTAATTCGTATCCATTTCTATAATATAATAGCACGTAGTTGTATAGTAATTTCTAAAATGTGGTATCAAAGAAAATGGTTTAATATTTTTTCGAGGCTTCAATCCAAATTTTATTTCGTAATGGGGATTTATCAAATAATGCTGTGACTTAGCAATTTTAAATTCATTTTGCTTGACCAAACGACGAAACATCTCGATTGTAATTTTACATCTTTTAACCTCCATCATTTCCTCTAGCTTTTCTTCTTTACACAATTTCATTAAGCCTCGGTACAATGGGTTTGGCAAAAGATGAACAAAAGGAAATTTTGAAATTAGTTTGCTTTTACAGACTTGCTGATGGCCACCAAAAGGCATTTGCCAACCTGGAAAACACAAAAACACAAGTCCTGATGGTGCAAGAAACTGCTGAAATCGCTTTAATAGTAAATCTTTATTTTCGATATGTTCAATTACATTGTTTAAAATAATTAAATCGAACTTTTCAGTTATTGTTTTTGTTATTTCCTCATCTAAAATATTTGCAAGAAACAAATGCCCATTTATATGCTCTTTTTCAAAGTTTTGCTTTGCCGAATCTATTTTACTTCTCGAAATATCAAGTCCATATACTTCACATCCTCTTTTTGCGAAAGGCAAAAGATTTCCTCCACCACCACATCCAATCTCAAATATTTTCATACCTGGATTGATTTTTTTTATCGTATCTACAAATGGAATTATATATTTTTCGGTAGTTTTTGTCAACTCCTCGAAATATAAATCAAAATTTTGATGTCTTTCTTGCATATTAGTTTACTTTTTTCACGCGCATTTTTAAATTTATCGCTTTTTACTAAAACTTTGCTTTAAATTCTACTAATTCTTCTTCTGCCTCTTTCTTTGTTTTATATTTTTTAATATCTACCAAATAGTTTCCACTATCATTTATTAAAACAATTCTAAAATCTCCATATTTCTTGCATTCTCTCACTGCAAAGTCCATACTTGGCTTATAAATTATCCAGTAACCTATTCTAATAATTCCGAAAATATTGGTCGTAAATTTAAACCTTTTATTGTCAAAATCAACAAGGGTACTTGTATTTGAAAGCAATAAAAATAATCCTACGACGATTGTTATTGCTCCTATTGGAGACGTAAAGCAAGCATAGATGCCATACAAAACCAACACTACTCCAAATATTATCCCAAATGTTCCAAAACTACTATCCAATCTATTTCTTTTCATCTGTTATTTTTTTTATTTCTATTTTATCGGTCAGATGGAACTCTCGATAAAAAATATCATTGTATAAGTTTCTCATGCTTGGCAATTATGAACAAGTTCAATTG
>CAYJBL010000148.1:2232-4872 GCA_964368115.1 uncultured Bacteroidales bacterium | reverse complement strand
AAATCACAAAAAACAATACAGCTACAAATAATTTGGATATTAATATGTTAAATTGTTTTTTAAACATAATTTCTATACCCAAAAATTGTACTCCCTATTCTTAGTAGTGTACTTCCACATTCTACAGCAATATTCCAATCATTGCTCATTCCCATACTTATTTCTTTAAAATCAGATTTATTCAAAAAGAATTTTTCTTTTAATCTCATTTGGATATCTTTTAAATTAGAAAACTCTTTTCTTATTTGATTCGTATCCTCTGTATAAGTAGCCATACCCATTACTCCTACTATATTAACGTTTTTTGAGTTATTATAGTCTTCGCTTTCCAATAATTCTACTACTTCTTTATAATCCAATCCAAATTTTGTTTCTTCTTCTGCAATATGAAATTGCAATAAACAATTAATTATTCTATCATTTTTACGAGCATGTTTATCTATTTCCAATAATAACTTTAAGCTATCTACGCTATGAATCATATCTACAAAATGAGCGATATACTTCACTTTATTTGTCTGTAAATGACCTATTAAATGCCATTTAATATCTAGCTGTGACAAAGCTTCATATTTAGTTGTCATTTCTTGAACCTTATTTTCTCCGAAGATACGTTGCCCACAATCGTACGCAGTTTGTATATAGTTCACTGGTTGTGTTTTTGACACTGCCACTAAACTTACATTTTGCGGTAATTCTTTTGTTATATTTTTAATATTATCAGATATGCTCAATTCCATAAAATTATCTAAAATTACTTTTTATTTCCTTTTAGTGCTGCAATCGACAATAGTAAACCTAAAGCTATTCCTAATACTGCTGCAAATAAAGTTTGCCATTCTTCTGGCAAACAAAATGTTATTGTATGTGCAGGAATCCAAAAAAATGGAATTGTTTTTTTAAAAACAAAATTCCACTGTACGTCCCAATTTAGAGTTGGAAATATTTCTTTGTATTTTATTGGTTTAAGAAAACCAGCTATAGTGCCTCCGTTATTTATAATATGAGTATCAGTAATTTTATGTAAAGTCATAAATACAGGAGCAAAAATCAAATTCAGTGTAGTGCTAATTACAAATGCCACACACACTTTCGACCAACTTAATCCAGGCTCTTTAAAACCAGCTACCACATCTCCTAATCCCATATATTCGAGAAATGTAGGAGCACCACTTGCAAATATAACAAATGCCATTTTTATTCCTAAACCCAAAATCCCCCAGACAATTGCACGCGGAATTATTCCAAAACCTTTTTCGTTGTATTTTCCAGATTTTATTCTTAGCCCTATTACTTCTCCCAATGTTGCTAAAATTGCAAATTTCACAAAGCTCATTATCATTCCGTGCTCTTTATTGAAACTTTCATAAAGTTCGTATAGCGACGGAATCACAAAAAATGGTAGAAAAAATATTATTATACAAAAGATAAATACTATATCTGCTTTTTTCATTTTACATTAATTATTTGTTTGGCATTTCTGTTGTTGTATAAAGATCCAATACTTGTTTTGCTTTTGTGCTTATTCTATCCCATGAACTTATTACAAGAACCAAAGCAACAACAAGCATTACTATCAACATTTTTTCATTTGATGATAAATCTTTAAATTTTTTCATTCTTATTTTTCTATTCTAATACGAGCATCAACTGCTTTTACATATCTAGAATTTCCTAATAATGGATTTAAATCCATTTCAAAAATCTCTGGTGCAACTTCTACCAATGCAGAAATTCTTGTGATATGTTCTTGTAAGATTTCTTGATTAACCCCTTCTTGACCTCTAACACCCTCTATTATTTTGTAAGATTTTAGATTTTTAATCATGCTTATGGCTTCTTCTTTTGAAACTGGAGATATTGAAGTATTTACGTCATGTAACACTTCTATAAAGATACCACCCAAACCTGCTAATACCATGTGTCCGAATTTGTCTTCGCGTTTTGCTCCAATAAACACTTCTGTTCCACTTAACATTTCTCCCATCAATACAGCGTATGTATCTTGGATTTTCATAAGCCTATCAAATTCCCTTCTTACAGTATCTTCGTCTTTCACATTCAAAACAACTCCACCAACATCTGACTTATGTACTGGCCCAACTACTTTCATTACCAATGGGTAACCATATTCTTTTGCAAATTCTAATGCACCATCTACTGTATCAACAACACGTTCAAACGCTCTATCTAAGCCTACTGCATCCAACAATTCAAAAACTTCATCTGGTTTTAAGTAGCCATTTTCTGCATTATCAATAACTCTTCTAACTCTTTCTTTATCTATTTTTGGTAAATCAATATTTTCTTTTTGAGGCTCTTGCGTTGCCATAACTTTTGAAAGTGCATTTCCAAATAAAACTTCGTCTGGGAAAGCTATACGCCCTTTTTTCACAAAGTGTTCTATTTCATCTTTTACATTTACTACAGATGGTAATACTGGATAAATTGGTTTTTTACATGTTTTCATTTTTTCATCCAGAACATCATACACGTCGAATACAGGAAATAAACCTGGACTGCCAAAAATAACAGCTATCGCGTCTATTTCATCAAAATCTTTATCACAAGCATCAATAATATGTCCTAACTGTTCTGCTGTTCCTGTAGCCAAAAAATCAATTGGATTTGCTACAGAAC
>CAYJBL010000148.1:272-2222 GCA_964368115.1 uncultured Bacteroidales bacterium | reverse complement strand
TAAAGCATTTGCTTTTTCTCCTTCAATATGAGGAATTTCTAAACCACCATTGCTTAACGAGTCTGTCAACATAACTGCTGGACCTCCAGCATGCGTAATAATTGCAATATTTTTCCCTTTTGGTATTGGATGCATAAAAACAGATGCTACAGTTGTTAAATCATCTCTTCCGTAGCATCTTACGATGCCTGCTTTTTTGAAAAGTGCATCTACTGCTACATCTGGGCTAGCCAATGCTCCTGTATGTGATGATGCAGCCCTACTTCCTGCTTCTGAACCTCCAGATTTTACTGCTGCAATTTTAGCTCCTTTTCTTATTAACGATGACGCATGCTTATACAACATATCTGGTTTGTCGATATTTTCTACATATAGTAGCTTCACGGGCGAACTTTTTCCATGTTCGTATGTTTCATCTAAATATTTTAATATTTCCTCAACCCCTATTTGCGCACTATTTCCGACTGAGTATACTCCAGAAAAACGTAAACCTTTTGAAACAGCAGATTCCATAATAAATACTGCAGTTGCTCCTGATCCTGAAATAAAATCTACACCTTGAGAATCTAAATTTGGTATTGGCGTTGTAAATATACCTGCATATGTTTGATTTAACATTCCAACACAGTTAGGTCCAATTAAACTTGCTCCTGCATTATTACATAGTTCTACTATTTGATTTTCTAATTTCGCTCCTTCTTCATTTTCCTCACTAAATCCTGCAGATAAAATTATTACTCCGCCTGTTTGTTTTTTAGACAACAAAATATCTACTGCATCTAAACAAAATTTTGCAGCAATTGCAAGTATTGCGCAGTCTACTTCAGGTAAATCACCTACACTATTATACGATTTTACTCCCTGTACCTCTGAGAGTTTTGGATTCACAACATATAAATCGCCTTTAAAATTGTTATCTAACAAGTTCTTTAAAACTTTCCCTCCTGGTTTATAAATATCGTCAGAACCTCCTATAACTACAACACTTTTTGGATTTAATAATTTATCATTTATCATAATTTATCTTGTTTTTATGCTATTAATACCTATTAAAATATATTATTTGGTTTTTGCAAAAATATTATAATAATCACATATTTTTAAATTATTGTTACATATTTTTTGTTTTTAACCATAATGCTCTATTTTACAGAAACATATTTCAATATACTAATTATTAAATTATCTAGCAAAAGTCAAATTTTATGTAAAAATTTTATTAAATTAATATTCAAAAAAATTGTGTATAAAATTTAACTCTCCTAAACTTATGCTAACTGTAAATATTATATTTTTGCCATACAAAACAATACCATAAAACATGAAAATCATTAATAGTTTAACCATTACATCAATCCTCATATTTCTATCAGTTTTTGTTTTTGCACAAGATTCTGACACAACCTTAAACTATACAGATATCAATATGAAAAAGCAAGGTAAGTGGCGAAAACATTACGACAATGGTCAGATTCGCTATAAAGGACAATTCATTAACGATATTCCAGTTGGGACTTTTATGTATTATTTTCCAAATGGAAATATTAAATCTAAATTAGAATACCAAAATGATGGAACAAGTATGTGCGAAATTAATTGGGAATCGGGCAATAAAGCAGCAACTGGGCAGTACAATAAAAATAGGAAACGTATTAATACATGGCATATTTATTCGGAGTTAGGTATGCTTACAGCAATAATCAATTATAACGAAGAAGGCAAAGCTAATGGTGAAGTTACTATTTTCTACCCTAATTCTGAAGAAAAAGCCCTTCAATGCAACTATCAAAATGGCATAAAACATGGTGCCTACACCAAATTTTTCAATTCTGGAATAATTCAAGAAGAAGGCGAATATACTGATGGCTCTAGAAGTGGATATTGGCAATATTTTGAACCTGATGGAAAACTTTCAGAAGAAGGACCATACCTAAAAAGCAAACGTCATGG
>CAYJBL010000148.1:0-262 GCA_964368115.1 uncultured Bacteroidales bacterium | reverse complement strand
ATAACATTAAAGAAATAACTAAAGAATGGGAAGATAAACAAGAATGGGCAAAAGAAAATCAACATTTGTTCAGACAACCTGAAGACTTTATTGATAATCCTATTGATTTTTTTAAACCATCCGATGCAAACAAAGTTTATGAAAATCGAAAACAGCAATAATACACATAATCAAAAAGTCCTTCTTGCCATGAGTGGAGGAACTGATAGTTCAGTTGCTGCTATTTTATTAAAAGAACAAAATTATTATATTCATGGCATTA
>CAYJBL010000147.1:0-4936 GCA_964368115.1 uncultured Bacteroidales bacterium | reverse complement strand
TAAACGAATACTCGTTTTTATTTGTTGCTGTAATTTCACATATCACATTCTCGGCAAATATTTATATATTAGGTCTACGAAAAAAGTAATTTAAGATAATTTTTTCTATTTTCGTACAAAATTTTACAAATGGAAAAATACACTAAATACATTGTCGGTTTTTTAGGGCTATGTTTATTAGTTCTTTTTGCAATTTACTTTACAAATATTATTGGTTGGATACTAATTTCTGCATTTTTAGCTACACTTGGAAATCCACTTGTTAATCTTTTGAATAAAATACACTTAGGGAAATTTAAATTACCATCGTGGGTTTCGGCAATGCTAACCTTAATTACGATGTGGATAGTTTTACTTGCTATATTTCGAGTTTTTGTACCATTAATCATTAATCAGGTTCGCGATTTTCAAGCAATCGACATAAATACTATTTCTAAAGGTTTGGAACACCCGATTTGCAGTATAGATTTATTTATCCAAGAAGCAAGACTTTTAAATCAACCTGATTTTTCTGTGGAAGAATTTGTTACAACTAAAATTAGCTCTATAATAAATTTGGATGTTATTAGTCATTTTGTAAACGATCTTGGAGGCACAGCAATCAATTTGTTCTTATCTCTATTTTCCATTTCTTTTATCACATTTTTCTTCCTAAAAGACAATAAACTATTTGACACTGGAGTACTTGCACTAGTTCCTCACAAATACGAAGAAAAAGCAATAAACGTAATAAATTCAATAAAAAACCTAATTTCTAGGTATTTGGTGGGAGTAGTAATCGAAACTATCCTTATGATGATAATGTTTACTGTTGGATTATTAATAATTGGCATAGAGTTTCGCCTTGCAATCGTAATTGGACTTATTGCAGGAACACTAAATATGATTCCATATATTGGCCCTTGGATAGGCGCATCGATAGGAATAATTCTGATTACAGTTTACAATATTAATTTAGATTTTTATGACGAAACTATTCCTCTAATTATCAAAACTATTTGTGTTGTTGCTATTGCTCAACTTACCGATAATATAATATTCCAACCATTAATTTACTCTAAATCTGTAAAAGCTCATCCACTTGAAATTTTCATAGTTATTATCATTGCTGGAAGTTTATATGGTGTTCTTGGTATGATTCTAGCAATTCCTGGGTATACTGTTATTAGAGTAATTGCAAAAGAATTTTTATACCAATACGAATTTGTTCATTTTTTAACTCACAAGATGGATATAGAAGACGATAAAACATCTAATTTAGGTTCTAATGAGTAATATTCGCGTATATAAATTTGGAGGCGCATCTATACGATCGGCAGAATTACTACAAAATATCGTAAAAATTGTCGGCAATTGCAACGACCTTGTTCTTGTTGTTTCGGCAATCGATAAAACTACTAATAAACTAGAATTGCTGGTAGATTCGGTTTTCAACAACAATAAGACTACAGAGATTCTTGAAAAAATCAAGAATTTCCATTTTGCATATATCAAAAATGCGTTTACAAACAACTCCGAGATTGTTGCGAACAAACTAAATTTGCTATTTGATGAATTAGAAAAAGAATGTATAAACAAAAGAAACACATCTTATAATGTACTATATGATAAAATTGTATCGTACGGAGAACTGCTAAGCACGACAATCATAAGCGAATACCTCAAACTACATAAGACTAATGTTGAGTTTATTGACATTAGAGATTATATTGTTACTGACACAAACAATTGTGATGCTAAAATATTATGGGACGAATCTCAAATAAAAATAGACACTCGTACATGGGGAAATAATATTTTTATAACCCAAGGTTTTATTGGAAGAGACAAAAATGGCATAGCTACAACTCTTGGACGCGAAGGTTCGGACTATACAGCTTCGGCTATTGCTTATTTACTTAATGCTATTGACGTTACAATCTGGAAAGATGTTCCAGGAATCATGAATGCAGATCCTGCATGGTATCCTTCTGCAGAAAAATTAGATATCTTATCTTTTGGAGAAGCAATAGAACTAGCCTTTTTTGGAGCAAAAGTCATACATCCAAAAACAATAAAACCTATTGAAAATAAAAACATACCTTTATATGTAAAATGCTTTAATTCGCCATACGATGAAGGAACAATTATCAAAAATCTTGATTACCAAATAAACCTCATTCCTACATATATATTAAAACATAATCAAATCCTATTATCAATATCTCCTAAAGATTTTTCGTTTATTGTAGAAGAGAATATTAGTAAGATTTTTGGTCTTTTTGCAAAATATAAAATTAAGGTGAACATCACACAAAATTCTGCAATCAGTTTATCTGTTTCTATTGATGGTGATTGTAGAAATTTCGACTCTCTTGTTTCTGATTTAAGCGAAAATTATTTCGTTAAATACAATACAAACTTAGAGCTTATTACAATCAGATATTACGATAATGAGTCTATTCAAAAAATGACAAAAAACAAAAATATTTTACTAGAACAACGTAGTCGAAAAACTGCACGTTTTGTGTTGGAGGCTGATAATAACGTATAATATTATAGGTGGGTTCTATTTTCGATAATTTTACTTCAGAATTTTAACCAGGAATCAGTCATATATTATTTGAAAATGCAAATAATATTGGCTCTGTATTTTTACAACTATTATATACATAAAAATAAGATATTTATATGTATTTTTAGATAAAATCCAAATCAAAATAAGGCATCAAGTCGGCAAAATCCAAATCGAAATATATTCAGCATTGAAAAAAAGAAAGAGTACTCCTAAACTACATACAATATTTTATATTCTCTAATACGATATTCTTTTATGATTTTTCCGAACTTCCTAACTTAAAAATATTAAACCGTAAAAATTAATCTACCTCAGACAAACCCAATACATCTAAAATTTTAAAATTAAGACGGCGATTTTTGCCTTTATATGGAAAACAATGTATGTGAATTGCTGGATTAAAATTGACTTCAATAATTGAGTGATTTTCACTATTCGCTGGTACAGCAATATCTTTAATCATCATATCAACCCCAGTAATACGAACATCCATTGCTTTTGCAGCATGTTCGGCAATTTGTTTGTATGATGGATGCACATCGTCAGTAAAATCAATGCTATCGCCACCTGTACTAATATTTGAATTTTCGCGTAAAAACAATTGTTTCCCTTGCTCTACTACCGTATCGAAATTGCAAGACTGCAATTTAAGAAAAAGCTCTTCCTCCACTCCAAGGTTTATTTTTTCTAAAGGAGTCCGATACCCCTTTCCTCGCCGTGGATCTTTATTTTTTTGCTCTACCAACTGTCTAACAGTACTTTTTCCATCTCCGACAACATTTGCAGGCACACGATGCAAAATACCAACTACTTCATTGTCTATTACAAAAATTCGGTATTCGCGCCCTTCGACAAAATGTTCTATCAAAATTGCATTATCGTGCATAAAGGCAAAATCTATAGCTTTATTAAAATTTTCTTGACTATCGTTTTCTTTTAAAATGGTGATTCCTATACCAAAATTTGTACTCTTTGGTTTTATTACAATTGCCAGATTAGCGTAACTTCTAAAGCTATTAATAGCAGATTCTTTATCAAAATATTCGCCGCCTTTTGGAACTGAAATCTTAGCTTCTTCAAGAATTTTCTTCGTAACCACCTTGTTTTCCATTGCCAAAATAGAAGCGTAATTATCTAAGGAGGTTTTTGTTGCTTGAACTACAAGATGCGATTTCCCGTTTTTAGAAAGACGAATAAAATTTTCGGATTGGTCTAGTATTTCAATTCCTACACCTTTGCACAAGGCCGCACGCATGAGCAATTGGGTAGACATTTCCATATTTTCGCGCCCAAAAAAACGATATCCTATTTGTTCTGCTTGCTGTTTATATTCTTTCGCCAAGTTTAGATGAAAATCTACAAACCCTTTCTCTTCACTTTGCTTGTAAAGAATAATTCCTTTTCGTTGGTCTGGATTGCTACACAAATATTCCATTTGCTGTATTGCATTAGCATATTCGATTTTTTGTAGTAATCCAAAATCTGTAAGTACTTTTTTCATATCTTGTACAACATTGGATACAACATCGACAATTTTTTTCCCGCCCATTATATTTTCAGGAAACAGCGAATCGCAACTACGTCCGAAACAAGATACATAGTCTTGCTGCTCGTTTGCTAAGGCTTGAGCATCTGCTCCAAAATCATCTTTCTCTTCAAGTAAAAGCGAGTACATAAAAAGTAGGTAACTAGCATAAAGAGCATCTTTATCTACACCCGACGGCGATAGAGGATCAAGATCTAGGAATCTAAGTTCTAAATAAGATGGAGCAATTTTACTTTCTGATGTAAATTTCATCCTAACAGGAAGATACAATTCTTTAGCATGTAATAATTTTCCTGACTCGACCAGTTCGTTAATATTTGAATTATAACCTTCTATAGATTTGAAATTCATAACATAATCTTCCCTATTTCTATATCCTAAAGGACTTGTTCGCAGCGCTATACTAGAACCACACCTCATATATTTGTCTTCATTACTTTCGAGCGAACGAACTTTAAATTGAGATTCTGCAATTGGTGTTTTTCCGTACAACCACATCAATAACCAGCGATAACGCATTATTCCGCGTGTAATTTTTAGATATACTTCCTCCTTAATTTTATCTATTGAAACGTCATTTGCTAGTTCATTTTGCAAAGCTTCTAAAGTTTTTTTTGTCAGCGAAACATTGAAATGGATTCCACATAACAACTGGCGATATTTTCCATATACTTTTGATAGTTGATGTCTATATTCTTCATTTTCCTTATTTTCACTACTATAACGAGCTTTTGGAATTTGGTCTTCGTCGGGTAAGTATGGAGGTAAACTGTGAGTCCATAGTATTTCTTTACCTATTTCATTTGAAAATCCATCGTGTAATGTACGAACAA
>CAYJBL010000146.1:484-4948 GCA_964368115.1 uncultured Bacteroidales bacterium | reverse complement strand
ACAAAATAAAGATAAAAATACTGATAAGATTTCATCTTCAGACACAAACGAAATGAAACCATCAATTGGACTACGTAAGTTAATGAATATAAGATCATCTGAAAGAAAATAACAACAATATCTCACAAATACTTTTAAGTTCTTTTATTATTAAAAAAATAAACGTAGTTTTGTGTGAGAAAATGTAAAATAAAAATATAAATTATGAAAATTTTAGTATGCATCAGCAATGTTCCTGATACAACGACAAAAATTAGGTTCGATGCTGAAATGAAAAATTTAAGTACAGACGGCGTACAATGGGTAATAAACCCTTGGGACGAATTAGCCCTTACAAGAGCTTTAGAGCTAAAAGAAAAATCTGGTGGTAAAATAGAAAAAGTATCAATTGTCAATGTTGGACTACCAACAGCTGAACCAACAATCCGTAAAGCACTAGCTATTGGAGCTGACGACGCATATAGAATTGACTCTGAACCTCGTGATTCTTATTTTGTTGCTGCACAAATTGCAGAACTTGCAAAAAGAGAAAACTTCGACCTAATACTAACTGGTATCGAATCAAGCGATTTCAATAGCTCTTCTGTTGGAGCAATGGTAGCCGAATTTTTAGATATACAATCTATATCTGCAGTTTCGACTATTGATTTCAACGGAGATCAAATTGAAATAAAAAGAGACATTGATGGTGGAAAAGAAACAATTGCGACAGAAATGCCTGTTGTTGCTACAGTACAAAAAGGTATTTGCATCAATCCAAGAATTGCGGCAATGCGTGGTATAATGATGGCAAAACAAAAGAAAATAGAAGTCATTACTCCTAATCAAATAGATACTCTTGTTGAATCTGTTGTATTTGAAATTCCACCAGCAAAAGCAGAATGTAAAATGCTTGATGCAGACAACACAGATGCTCTTGTTGAGTTATTACACGGAGAAGCAAAAGTATTATAATTTGTTTCATTATTATTAACATTAAAAAAATTACAATCATGTCAATCATAGTATTTTCAGAACATAGAAATGGAAAAATAAAAAAGCAAAGCTTTGAGGCTATTTCTTATGCATATAATATTGCACAAAATATTTCATCAACTGTTGTTGCCGTAACCATTGGTAATTTACAAAACGACGAACTTGGAGAACTTGCAAAATATGGTGCTTCAAAAATAATTTCTGTTAACGCTCCAAATTTTGAAGTTCACGATACAAAAGCATACGCTGCTATCATTTCAGAAATTGCAGATAAAGAATCAGCTAAAATAATCATTTTTGGTCACTCTAATATGGGAAAAGCTATTGCTCCACGCGTAGCAGTAAGACAAAAAGCAGGTATTGCAACTAATATTTTAAGTTTGCCTTTATCTGTTAATCCACTAGTATTTAAACGTAAAACATACAATGGAGGGACACTGCAACATTTACAAATAAATTCGGATAAAGCAGTAATAACAATCAATCCAAATTCATGTGATATTATCGAAAACGTACAAGCAGTAAATATTGAAGCGTATACACCTAATGTTGAGGTTAAAACAAAAATTGCAAATACTGATATTACAACTGGAAAAATAATTTTAACAGAAGCAAGCACAGTTGTTTCTGGCGGTAGAGGATTAAAATCTGGCGATAATTGGCAAATTATCGAAGACCTTGCAGATGTGCTTGGAGCTGGCCTTGCTTGCTCACGTCCTGTATCTGACGAGGGATGGAGATCGCACGAAGAACATGTAGGTCAAACAGGAAAAATCATTGCTCCTGACTTATATATAGCTATTGGTATTTCTGGTGCAATCCAACACATTGGTGGTGTTTCTGGATCAAAAGTTATTGTTGCTATCGACAAAGATAAAGACGCTCCTATTTTTAAATATGCCGATTATGGTATAATTGGTGATGCATTTGATATTGTTCCAAAATTAACGGAATCGATTAAAAAATTTAAAAATTCATAAATTTCATTATTTCATTTATTAAAACGAATAAGTAGATATTTTCTATCTTATTCGTTTTTAATATTATATACAAACAAATATTCAGAAAGTGGGAAGACGAAAACAAATAATTATTAGAGATCTTGAAATTACAGATATTGCAGCAGAAGGCGTGTCAATTGGGAGGCATGACAATTATGTTATATTTGTTAAAGGTGCCATTCCTGGCGATATTGTTGATGTTCTACTAACAAGAACACGAAAAGCTTATGCCGAATCAAAACTTTTAGAATTTAAAAAATTATCCGAAGATCGAATAGATGCTTTTTGTTCTCACTTTAACAGATGTGGAGGCTGTAAATGGCAGATGCTTCCATACGAGAAACAATTATACTATAAACAAAAACAAGTAGTAGATCAACTTACGAGAATTGGCGGAATATCAATAAACACAATTAAAGATATTACTCCTGCAAAAAATACAGAGTACTATAGAAACAAACTAGAATATACATTTGCTAGTCGCAGGTGGTTAGAAGAAAATGAGCCACAGATGGATAAAGATAGTCGTAGTTTAGAAGGACTTGGGTTTCATGTTCAAGGAATGTTTGATAGAATTGTAGACATAAAAAAATGCTATCTTCAGCAAGAAATTTCTAATGAAATAAGAAATAAAATCCGTGAATTTACTAAAGCTGACGGTTACGATTACTACAACAGTCAAACCCATATCGGATTTATGCGAAAGATAATTATCCGCACTACATCAATAAACGAAAGTATGTTAGTAGTTATTTTTGCAGATGAAAAGCCAGAACTCCAAGAAAAGCTAATGAAATATTTATCAGAAGAATTTCCACAGATAACTTCATTGCAATATATTATAAACAAAAAGCATAACGACTCTATTTACGATCAAGATGTTATTTTATACAAAGGACGCGACCATATCTTTGAAGAGCTTGATGGTTTAAGATTTAAAATCAATGCAAAATCCTTCTTCCAAACCAATACAGAACAAACACTTAACCTATATCATAAAACTGCAGAATTTGCAGAATTAAAACCAACAGACATTGTCTATGATTTATACACAGGAACTGGGACAATTGCCAATTTCATTGCAAAAAAATGTAAATTCGTTATCGGAATAGAGTCCGTTCCAGAAGCAATCGAAGATGCAAAAGAAAATTCAATAATCAATAATATCACAAATACAGCATTCTATGCAGGTGATATGAAAGATATTTTAAATGAAGATTTTATAAACGCAAATGGAAAGCCTGATACGATTATCCTTGACCCTCCACGTGCTGGTATACATGAAAATGTAATCAGTGCTATACGTTTTGCTGCTCCTGAAAAAATAGTATATGTTAGTTGTAACCCAGCGACACAAGCAAGGGATATTTCTCTACTATCAGATATGTACGAATTTGTTGATTTTCAACCTTTCGATATGTTTCCGCATACTCATCATGTAGAAAATATTGCAGTTTTGAAAAAGAAAACTACATAATTAAACATTTATAATATATTTTCCTAAATATTAGCTATCTTTAAACTTTATTTAAAGTTCAAAATTGAAAGCATCCAAATACATATCAATAATTATTTTATTGCTAGTATTTTCTATTTCGTATACATTTGCTCAGCCAAAAACATTAATCGAACTCAATACAGATGAAATCAAACTATACGAAAAAGCGTATGCTGATTTTGAAAATAAGAATTATCGCGTAGCAAGTATTATTATGCAACATGGTGATCTAAAAAAAGGTATTGAGCATTTGAAATACGCTGCACACGAGATTATTGAGTCAAATTTTTATATCGGGCTTGGATATCATAACTTATACGAATTTGAGAATGCTATTATTTACTATGAAAAATTTAAAATAAACGCTAGCAAAAATTTACTAAAGAAACACAATGTTGACCAATATATAAATATGGCCAGAAATGGCATGGATTTGATACAATATGCCTATGAATTAAAAGTACTTAGTAATAAAACTATTAACAATAAAAATTTTCACTATGGCTATATACAAGATGAACTTGGCGGAAAAATCATTGTTAAGACAAACGAATTTAAAACAAAAAAAGACAAACAGATAATTGGATCAGACCTTATGTTCTCTCATAAAGATCAGAATACAATTATTATAAGTAGTTATATAGATGAACCAAATTTGGATCTATATTTCATAAAAAAAACTGACAAAGGCTGGGGAAAGCCTACAAGATTTTCTGATAGCATTAATACACCTTACGATGAAGCTTACCCATTTTTATCTTATGATGAGCAAACACTATACTTCTCATCTAAAGGTCATAATTCAATGGGAGGCTACGATATATTTATGTCGACATGGGATAATAAAACTGAAGCTTGGACTAAAGCAAAAAACCTTGACTTCCCAATCAATACACCATTTGATGATATAATGTATGCTGCTGACTCGAGTAATTTATCTGCATTTTTTGCTTCAAACAGAGAATCTGAAAACAATAAAGTAAATGTTTA
>CAYJBL010000146.1:0-474 GCA_964368115.1 uncultured Bacteroidales bacterium | reverse complement strand
CAAATAAACAATATTAACGATATAAACAATATTGCAAAACTTAACATTTCGCTTGGAGCAGAAGAAGAATTTGAAAAACGCCAACAAACATTACTATTAGCACCAAAATTGGATAGCATATCTCCTACTCCACACGAAATTGACAGTACTGTATTTGCTGTTGAGTCTCTATTTGCAGAAGCAGATAGAATGATAAACACTAAACGCAATTCAATGCAAATTACAGAACACCAAATAAATAACACGCTTTCCTTGCTTAATGCAAAAGTATCTGAAATTGAAAACAATAAAGCTATATATGATAAAACAGATCCTGAATTTGATGAAACATCTATGCTAAAACACGACAGTTTACGTAATATAATTATTAAAGAATCGAAAAAAGTTAGTCAAACATACGATATTATTGCGGCTGCCAAAGAGGAAAATTCTGAAAATAAAACACATTTATCTGATTTAGAAACAAAATTAAAC
>CAYJBL010000145.1:752-4957 GCA_964368115.1 uncultured Bacteroidales bacterium | reverse complement strand
TTAATGATTTGAGCCGGTTTATAAGAGATATTAACAATTTGGAAATGTAAATTACTGAATACTATTGATAATTTCTATGACTACTATTTTTTTGTTAATTATGTTAACAAAAACGCATTTTTGAGAATATAGAATTCTTTTAAATGTAGTACTTTTGACTTCGTTAAAATTTTAGATAAAATGGGCAAAATAATCGCATTAGCCAATCAAAAAGGAGGAGTAGGAAAAACAACATCAGCTATAAATTTGGCTGTAAGTCTTGCTGTTTTAGACTACAAAGTACTGTTAATTGATGCAGATCCACAAGCAAATGCAACATCTGGCTTAGGGTTTGATGTTAGAAATATTAGAACTGGTTTATATGAAACACTAGTTAGAGATGAAGAGCCTGAAAATGTAATATTAACAAGCAATATAGATAATTTAGATTTAATTCCGAGCAACATTGACTTAGTTGGTGCTGAAATAGAAATGCTAGAACTTCCTAACCGAGAAAAAATAATGAAATTTATGCTCGAGAAGATTAAAGATAAGTATGATTTTATCTTAATTGATTGTTCTCCTTCGCTAGGTTTGATTGTTGTAAATGCTCTTACAGCGTCTGATTCTGTATTAATTCCTGTTCAATGCGAATATTTTGCATTAGAAGGCTTAGGAAAACTTTTAAATACAATAAGAATTATTCAAGGAAATTTAAATCCAAATTTAGACATTGAAGGATTTGTAATGACAATGTACGATTCTAGAGTAAAATTATCAACTCAAGTAATTGAAGAGGTAAAGAAGCACTTTGACACTATGGTATTTGATACTCTAATACATAGAAACATAAAATTGGGCGAGGCACCAAGTCATGGGAAATCAATATTTGAATACGACATTTCATCGAAAGGAGCTAAAAACTATTTAGATTTGGCTCGAGAATTATTACAACGCAATGAAATGACAAACATTAGTATTAAAGATAAAATAACTGAATAGGATGGCAAAAAAAAATGCATTAGGTAGAGGTTTAGGTGCTTTAATTGACACTCCAATCGATAATTTAGATAACAATAAGCCACAACCGAATCAAATTGATATAAAACTAATTGAAACGAATCCGTTTCAACCAAGAACAATATTTGACGAAGAAGCATTACAAGAACTATCTAATTCAATTATAGAATTAGGAGTTATTCAACCTCTAACTGTAAGAGCTCTTGAAAACGGCAAATACCAACTTATATCCGGTGAAAGGCGATTACGTGCCTCAAAATTAGCTAAACTAGATAAAGTTCCTGCATACATTCGTACAGCAAACGATCAAGAAATGCTAGAAATGGCATTAGTTGAAAATATACAACGTGAAGATCTTAATGCAATTGAAGTAGCAATAAGCTACCAAAGGTTGATTGACGAATGTAAACTAACTCAAGATATACTGAGTCAACGTGTTGGAAAAAAGCGTTCTACTGTAGCAAACTACACTCGTTTGCTTAAGCTACCTGCCAAAATTCAGCTCGGAATAAAAGAAGAGAAAATATCAATGGGACATGCACGCGCATTGATTGCAATAGCCGATGAAGATACTCAGCTAATGGTTTATAGCCAAATATTAAAATATGATTTTACAGTTAGACGTGTTGAAGAAATTGTTAGAGACCTAACAAACAATGCAAATAAAAACGAAAATACCAAAAGAAAAACACCTGTAACTCAGAGCGATTATGCATTACTACAAAAACACCTTTCTAATTGTTTCACAACAAATGTAGACCTTAAAAGGACTGTTAAAGGAAGCGGAAAGATTGTGATACCATTTAAAAATGATGATGATTTAGAGCGCATTATCGCAATATTAGATAAACTTAACACTTAAAATTTGAGCATAATAAAATATATTGCCATACTAATTTCTTTATTTATCACTTCTGTATGCTTTGGACAAACAAAAAGCGAAAGTGTGATAATAAATAAAGAACACTCACCACGCAAAGCGACAATACTTTCTGCTGTTCTACCTGGAGCAGGTCAATTCTACAATAAAAAATATTGGAAAATTCCTGTTGTATATGCTGGGATAGGCGTTCTTACATACATTGTCGTAGATAATCAAAATAAATTTAATAATTATAAAGACGCATACCTCTTACGTAAAGACGGAGGCACTGATAAATATTATAACGTTTATAACGAAAATGCTTTGATTAGCTTAATGGATCGCCATAGAAGAAATAGGGATATTTTCGCATTTGGAACACTTCTGATATATATTCTACAAATTGTTGATGCTAATGTTGATGCTAATCTTTATGATTTTGATGTTGGCGATGACTTAAGCTTAAGGATATGCCCTAATTTTTATAACCAAAATAATACAAATGTTCCAACTCTAGGAATATCATGTCAATTAAAATTTTAGCTATGTATAAGATATTACTCCTAATATTATTTTCTCTCTCTTCTTTCATATCATTACAGGCTGATAACGACACTATTGTAATCAATGAAAAAGATTACTCTACCGCTGACAAGTTGGATAGTTTACTTATGGATTGGTATTCATATACAAATAGAGATACAACATCATTTATTAGTCTTGCCGAAAGAGATTTGTTTGTTACAGATATTCCAGATTCGGTATACAAAGAAAGAATAGAAAATATAGTTACACCATTAGAATTAGTTTACAATCAAAAAGTTCAATCATATTTGAATAGATATATTAAGAATGGCAAATGGGTTGCACCTAAATTTATCGGCTTGTCTTATAAATACTTCCCAATGTTTGAAGAAAAGCTAGACCAATATAATATGCCTATCGAGTTAAAATATTTAGCAATCATAGAATCTGCATTAAACCCAAAAGCAAGATCTAGAGCTGGGGCTACAGGATTGTGGCAATTTATGTACCGAACAGGTAGACATATGGGATTAGAAATAAATTCATATATTGATGAGAGGATGGACCCATATAAATCCACTGACGCAGCATGTCGATATTTAAAATCATTGCATGAAATTTATAACGACTGGTTTCTTGCTATAGCGGCATATAATGCAGGGCCAGGCAATGTAAATAAAGCCATTCGCAGATCTGGTGGCAAGAGAAATTATTGGGAAATATACCCTTACTTACCGAATGAAACTAGAAATTATATTCCTGGTCTAATCGCAATTATTTACATGTTTGAATACGCAGACGAACATAAATACAAACCTGAAAAGATTCATTTTTACGAAGATATTGATACGGTAATGGTAAGGAAAAATCTGCATTTTGCACAACTTGATTCTGTTCTCGGAATTGATGTTGCTGAAACAAGAGAATTAAACCCTCAATATAAGCTTGATATTATTCCTGCAAAAACCAAACAATATCCGCTTTGCATACGGCAAAAATATATTAGTCAGTTTATAATGTATGAAGATTCTATTTACAATTTTAAGGACAGCGTATTTTTCAGCCCAAAAACAAACAATTTAAAAACAACAGCCAAATATACAGAATCAGCTCCTACCGCAAGTCAACCCAAAGGAACTGCCGAACTTACATATTCCGTAAAATCTGGTGATGTTGTTGGATTAATTGCTGAATGGTACGATATAACTAGTGCACAACTAAGGGCATGGAACGGATTATATGGAAATAAAATTAAAATTGGTCAAAACTTAAAAATCTATGTACCAAAAGAATCTATATCAAAATATAAGAATATTAATAGTCTAAGTTACGATGAAAAACAAAAATTAGAGGGAAAAACTCCTAACGAAAATAAAACTACTGAAACATCTATAGATCCTTCATATATTTATCACACAGTAAAATCTGGCGATAGTCCATACGAATTGTCGTTAAAATATAATGTTCCTCTCGAAGAAATTTTAAACCTGAATAATATTACAAATCCCTCTGGATTAAAAATTGGTCAAAAACTTAAAATTAGAAAAAAATAACAATATGAAAAATGTTGCAGTTATAGCTGGTGGCTTCACATCCGAAAGACAAATTAGTCTTAATTCTGGAAATCAAATCATTAATTGTATTGATAAAAATTTATTTAATACCTATTTGGTGGATATTCGTAAAGATGGATTTTGGATAATTATTGATAATTCAACAGAAATTGCCTTGGATATTAATAATTTTGGGTTCATTTTAAATAACAAATCATATAAATTCGATTACGCATATATCACATTACATGGCTCACCTGGCGAAG
>CAYJBL010000145.1:0-742 GCA_964368115.1 uncultured Bacteroidales bacterium | reverse complement strand
CCCTACTCTTCTTGTGACCAAAGAACTTCACTACTAACCTTTGACAAAGCAGTATGTAAAAAAATTCTTTCAGACACACCTGTAACATTAGCTAAATCGATTGTTATCTCTGATAATGAAAGCTTTTCAATTGATCATATTGTTGAAACACTTGGACTTCCTCTCTTTGTAAAACCAAATACTGCTGGATCAAGTTACGGAGTATCAAAAATTTATAAAAAAGATGAGCTTATAGATGCAATAAATAAAGCTGCTGTTGAAGATCCTATTGTTATTATCGAAGAGTTTATTGAAGGTGTTGAAGTTTCGTGTGGAGTGCTAAAAACATCAAAAAACAGTTATGTTTTCCCTGTTACTGAAATAGATACAAAAAATGATTATTTTGATACAGAAGCAAAATATACACCAGAACTTACTAACGAAATTACACCTGCTAGAATTTCAGATGAAGAAACAAAACTTGTTCAAGACACTTGTTCTTATTTATACGATTATCTTAATTGCTCAGGTATTGTTAGAATAGATTATATTATAAAAAACGGTATTCCTTAATTTTTAGAGGTAAATTCAATCCCTGGAATGAGCGCAGAAAGTATCATTCCTAAACAAGTTAGAGCTGCTAATCTTAGCCTTACAAATTTATTTACCGAAATTATTGAAGACTCCTTTTAATTGTAGGTACGATATTTGCGTTTCAACACAAAATTCTAATAACACATATACAAATTTATGAAAAAGATAT
>CAYJBL010000144.1:0-4980 GCA_964368115.1 uncultured Bacteroidales bacterium | reverse complement strand
TACAACAATTAATGATAAATTTTATTTGAGTCTTCCAATTGCGGGAAAAACAGGAACATTAAGGAGTTTTTGCGCAAATACAAGTGCACAAAATAAGTTAGTTGCCAAAAGCGGTAGTATGACAAGAGTTATTGCATATAGTGGTTACATATTAAACACTTCGAATGAAAAACTTGCATTTTGTATTATAGTAAACAACTATACATGCAATAATAGTCAAGTTCGAAAAATATTGGAAGATATATTTGTCGAGATTGTAAATGAAGTATAATTAAAATACAAATTTTAAGGTATATGATATTTAAGTAAAAAAAAGAAACTTAAATATATAAACTATTAAAATGAAAATTATATTTTTGCGAAAAATTTAGATTTTTACAATATGAAAAGAGATGATATAGTATTTGAGATAATACGAAAAGAAAAAGAACGCCAAATGCATGGTATCGAGCTAATAGCATCTGAAAACTTTGTAAGCGAACAAGTTCTAGAGGCTATGGGTTCTGTAATGACAAACAAATATGCAGAAGGCTATCCAGGACAAAGATATTATGGTGGATGTCAGATTGTTGATCAGACAGAAAATTTAGCAATCGATAGATTAAAAACTATTTTCAATGCAGATTTTGCGAATGTTCAACCACACTCTGGTGCACAAGCAAATGCAGCTGTGTTTTTAGCATGTCTTGAACCTGGTGACACATTTATGGGATTAGATTTAGCTCATGGTGGTCATTTATCGCACGGTTCGCCAGTAAACCTTTCTGGAATATTATATAATGCAGTATCGTACAAAGTTTCTGAAGAAACAGGAATGGTAGATTATGACGATATGGAAAAAACAGCATTAGAGCACAGACCTAAACTTATAGTTGGTGGAGCATCGGCATACTCGAGAGAATGGGATTACAAACGCATGAGAGAAATTGCAGATAAAATTGGTGCTATTTTAATGGTTGATATGGCACATCCTGCGGGCTTAATTGCTGCTGGATTGTTAAATAACCCTGCTGAATATGCTCATATTGTAACATCTACAACTCACAAAACATTACGTGGACCAAGAGGTGGTATTATTATAGTAGGTAAAGATTTTGAGAATCCATGGGGTAAAAAAACTCCAAAAGGAGAAATCAGAATGATGAGTTCAATTATCAATTCGGCTGTATTCCCAGGAACACAAGGTGGACCACTAGAGCACGTTATTGCAGCTAAAGCTGTGGCTTTTGGCGAAGCTCTTACGCCTGAGTTTAAAGCATACCAAACTCAAGTTAAAAAGAATGCTGCTGTAATGGCAGAAGAGTTTATGAAAATGGGTTACAAAATTATTAGTGACGGTACTGATAATCACTCAATGCTTATAGACTTAAGAACTAAATATCCTGATATCACAGGTAAACTTGTAGAAAATACCCTTGTTAAGGCTGATATCACAATTAATAAAAATATGGTTCCTTTTGATCATCGCTCGCCATTCCAAACTTCTGGATTGAGAGTTGGAACTCCTGCAATTACAACTAGAGGGCTAAAAGAACAACACATCGCTCCTATTGTAAAAATGATTGATACTGTAATTGCAAATCACTCTGATGAAAAAATAATTGCAAATGTTAGAAACGAAGTTAACGAATTGATGCAACCATTTCCTCTTTTTGCATACTAAGTTTTTATATTTAAACGTAATAAAAAAGGCTGAATATTTATTATTCGGCCTTTTCTTATTCTAAATTATTTTATGATTGCTTACTAGTCGTTAAGATAATAATTTACTGAACTAACAACTCTAACAATCTTTTTATGTGGAGTATTTGCATCCCTATTACGAATAGAAAATACTCCTTGGTTTGCAGATTTTATTTTCCCTAATTCACTATTAGAATCGTCTGCGAATTTCTCAGCAGCAAGACGCGCATTCTTTGTCGCATTTTCTATCATTTGGGGTTTAATGCTATTTAAGTTTGTATATTCATACACTGTTAAATAGTTATACTCACCTGAAACAATCACAACATTTTTCTTTAACAATTCTGCTTGTTTTTGAATTAACTCTCTAACTTTTGCAACTTTGTTTGATGTTACTGTAATAACTGATGTCGAATAATAATTGTACATAATAGTACTTGGATTTCTATATCTATCTGCTGATTGGTTAATAATTTCTGGGGCATTGATTGTTATCTCTGAATTTTCAATACCGTTTTTTATAAGAAAATCCTCAATAATATTATTTATTCTTTTTATTTCTTGATAAATAAAATTTAAGTCGTTCCCTACTACTTTATGAACAACTGGCCATATTACCATATCTGCATCCACTTCCATTTCGTACAAACCTTTTACCGAAACTGTTCTATCAAAAGATTTATATTCCTTAACAGCCACTTTAATACTGTAACCAATAATTACAGATGCAATAACAATTGCTAATCCTATTTGCCAATATTTTTTACTTTCTGTATTTTTCATGTTTGTAACATTATTATTTACAAAAACAGCCTTTAAAAAAGGCTGTTTTAAATTGTTTAATTATGTATTTATTGTTTCGTTAATGCGTCTAATTCAGCACTTATTACTTCGTATTTTTCCATATCTTGTACTCGATAATAAATAGTCTTCAATGTGCTTAGTAAGTTTACATCTTTAGGTTTTTGAGCATAAGCTTTTTCTAAATAAGGAAGCGATTTTTTAAAACAATCGGTTGCAATATTTTGATATTGTTCTAGTTTAGCAAATTCGTTTATTGGAATATTAGTTTCTGCCCAAGCAATAGTATCAACAGCTGTATTGAAATAGAATGCACCTAAACTATAGTTTGCATCAAAATTTTCTGGAGCCAAACCAATTGCTGATTCATATTCTTTTTGAGCTTCTGTTTTTCTTCCTAATTCTTCCAATAATGTTCCTCTAATCACGTAAAATTGAGGGTCTTGTGGGTTTTGTTCGATTGCCATTGAAATATATTCAAATGCTTTTTCGTTTTGACCTGCATTTACATAGTAGTTAAACATTTCAATTACTAAATGGTAATTGTTATTAGGAAGATTTTTAATACCTAATTCTAATGTTTCTAACATTTTTGCAGTATCGCCTATCATTTTACATGCACTTGCTTGGTTAATATAAACACTTGCTTTATCTTCTGGAGTTGCTCCATAATTCATTTCGATAAGCACTTCGTTTAATTGCATCGCCTCTTCAAATAGTTCGGCTTTTAGAGCTGCCAACGAAGCGAAATAGTACAATTGAGTATCTGCTTTAAATGATAATGTTGCGATTTCGATAGATTTTTCAAATTTATTATATGCATTTTTAAATTCTTGTTTTTCGAATAATTCAACACCTTCATTAATAAATGCATTAGATAATGCTGGTAATCTGTTACCAATTATATCCATTAGTGTTTGTGTATCTTCATAGTTTCTTTCATCGTTTTCACGTAAGATTTTAATGAAAGACATGAATCCCATTTCCGAACTTAGATCGATATTTTTATCTTCTTCGTTAGTAAAGTTTAATCTTAATGCTTTTAAATATGCGTCATAAGAAACATCTAAACAATTATCACAAAGAGCTTGATATTTTGGTTTTTCCGACACTCCAATATTTTGGTATATCATACCTTTAAAATAGAATGTTTTATACCAATTTTTGGTAGATTCATGATTTTCTGCTTTATCGATTGATTCTTTTGCATCATCAAGAAAACCATCTTTTAAATAACTCCATGCACTTGTCACTCTGTTTTTTTGTGCAAACACTGCTCCCGACAGCATTGCTAAAACTAATAATACACTTAATTTTCTCATAAAAACTATTTTTAATTTTAAATATAAAATTTTATTACTCTTCTGTTGTATTTATCTCATTATTATTTTCTGTAGTTACTACAGTTTCTTCTCCCTCAATTATTTCTGCTGTTCCTTCGGTTATAGCTCCATTTTCTATTTTCGCAATAGATGCAATAGAGTCGTCTTCTCTTAGGTTTATCAATCGAACTCCTTGAGTTACCCTCCCCATTATTCTTAGGTTTTCTACTGCCATTCTCAATGTGATGCCAGATTTGTTGGTTATCATCAAGTGGTCATTATCTGTAACAGCTGAAATTCCGACTAATTTTCCTGTTTTTTCTGTAACATTAATTGTTTTAACGCCTTTACCGCCTCTATTTGTTACTCTATAATCCTCGATGCTAGAACGTTTTCCATATCCATTTTCAGAAACTACTAGAACTTCTTGGTCTGAATTTACAATTATCATACCAACAACCACATCGCCACTATCTAGGTTTATGCCTTTAACTCCTGTCGCAGTTCTACCAATTGGACGTACTGTATTGTGAACAAAGCGAATAGCTTTTCCATTTTTCGCAACTATCATTACGTTAGCTGGCTCTTGATCTTTTTTGTCTTCGATAATATTTGCTGTTAATAGCTTATCATCTTCGCGTACATTTATAGCATTTACACCATTTTGACGAGGACGAGAGTATTCTCTTAATTTTGTTTTCTTGAAAACACCTTTTTCGGTACACATTACAATATATGAATTATCTAAATACTCTTCGTCTTTCAACGAAACTACATTCATATATGCTTTTACTTCGTCATCTTTTTCGATATTAATGATATTTTGTATTGCTCTTCCTTTTGATGCTTTTGAGCCTTCTGGAATTTCATAAACTTTTAACCAGAAGCATTTACCTGTTTTTGTGAACAACAGTAAAGTATTGTGCATTGTTGCAACTAACATATGTTCTACAAAATCTTCGTCACGCGTTGTTGCTGCTCTTGAACCTACACCACCACGATTTTGTGCTCTAAATTCCGAAAGTGGAGCTCTTTTTATATAACCTAAATGAGAGATTGTGATAACAACTTCTTCGTCGCTATAAAAATCTTCTGGATTTAATTCTTCCGAAGCATAGCAAATTTCAGTTCTTCTCTCATCAGCATATTTTTCTCTTAACTCAATCATTTCGTC
>CAYJBL010000143.1:3436-4989 GCA_964368115.1 uncultured Bacteroidales bacterium | reverse complement strand
TCCATCTTTGTAAGTATAAATCCATTTGCCATTTTGTTTGCCATTCTCAAAACTGCCTTTTGCATAGTAATACTCTAAGTAATGGTCATATAGTTTCCATTCTCCATGTCGTTTCCCAGTATTGTCGAATAGTCCATCGCCTAATAAGATACTTTCAGAGGTATATTCTTTAGAAGAGAAAAGCGTACCGTTTTGATCATATTCCTTGTGAATACCGACTGGTAAATCATCTATAAATGCTCCTTCAAACTGAATATTTCCATTTTGATAATATGATTTTCGTACTTTAGCTTTTAATTTTATTTCTTCAGTATTCTCATTGACAAATAATTTTCCATTTATATATCTTTTTTCTACAATAATTTTTCCATCAACACTATATTCACGATAAATGCCATTTAAAACATTATTTGTATATGTATATTCTGTTTTTTTATTCCCATTACTATAGAAATCAATCCATTTTCCTTGTTTCCTATTTTGTTTGTCGGTGCGATTAATTAGAGTTTTCTGAGTTTGATAACCATTGTAATACTTATAAATAGTGATAACTAGGCTATCATTATTAAATTCCTTTCCATCGCCATTTTTTAAATTTGCCTTATAATGAAAGCTATATTTTAGGTAACTAGTAGAGTCATAATAATACGAAAGACCTTCGCGCTGACCATTAAAGAATAGTTCCTTTGACGACAAATAATATAGCTTTACAGAATCCTTGTCATAATAATGATCGTATATCTCTGAATATCCATTTTTTTTATCGTTTCTGTAACTGATTTTTTGAGATATATTTCCATCTGAATTGTAAAAACACCAAATACTATCTAATTCAAAATATAAACGCTTGCCGATTGATTTTAGATTTCCATTTTCATAGTAAGACTTCCAATATCCATCGGGTTTTCCATTATTTAAATATCCTTCGCTCGACTTATTACCACTTTGGTAGTAATATGTTTTGTATTCATCAAAATTCTCCGATTGTCCATAGGATTGAACATTCGGGCATATAAATAATACTGTTAAAAATATGATATAAACGTATTTCATTTGAGTTTGTAAAATTAGTAATTTTAAAAATCTTTTCAATATTAATTTGTAATATATTGCCTAAGTATCGGGAGACAATGAAATTACTGTATAGAGATTGTTATAAGATTAAAATATATTAACAAACTGTTATTGATTATTTTTTTAATAATAGTATGATTCTGTAATTCACTTTTTGTAATATTGATACAATGAAAATTATTCCAAATAAAAACTATATTTTATGAAACGATTATTACCTTTTTGTCTTATTACACTATTAAGTTTAAGTGTAGTGGCACAAGTTGAAAAATCCCCACAAAAAACGAATAAAGAAAACCATGTTACATCAAAATCAACTGGAGATTGGACAAAACTTACAGAGTTTTTTGAGTTGACAGATATGCATGGAGTTGAACATGATTTACAAGCATATTTAGATGCAGGGAAATATGTATTAATTGATTTTTCTGGTTATTGGTGTGCTCCATGTTGGAATCTACACCAGTTTGGACTATTAG
>CAYJBL010000143.1:1915-3426 GCA_964368115.1 uncultured Bacteroidales bacterium | reverse complement strand
TACAATAATTATGGACCTCAAGGAACAGACGAGATTGTTGTACTATGGATAGAGGTGACACCAGGTTGTACTTTAGAGCACATAAACGGAACTAATAATTTGTCTTTAGGAGATTGGACACACGATGGTGAATGGCCAATACCAATCATATATGGGGCAGAAGCGGTGGCAGCGTCAAATATTTATCCATTTACAACTGTGCCAACATGTTATTTGATTAATCCAAGTGGATACTATACAGAAGCAACATCTGAAACATGGGATGGAGCCGATGAGGTATATGCCTTGCTAGGTACAGGACCAAATGTTGGAGAAGTTCCAAATGTAAGTATTGTATCTGTAGAAACAGAATATATAAATATGCCAATTGAATTTTTTGCAAATGCGATATCAGCAGAGCCGATTATTAGTTATTCATGGACATTTGAAAATGGAACACCTGCAACATCAGCAGAAGAAAACCCTAGTGTTACTTGGGCAGAAGTAGGTGAATTTGAAGTAAGTTTAACAGTAACAAATACAATTGGATCTACATCTACAACAAAGCTAATTAATGTAATATCAGATGGCACAGTAATGAGCGGTGATTTTGAAACAAATGTGTCTGATTATAGTCTTGATTTTTTGGGTTGGACTCAATATGATTTGGACGAATCTAGAACATATAGTTTTACATCAGGCTTTGAAAATGAAGGTTATACAGGAGCGTTTATTGCATTTAAAACATTGATAGATGGAAATGAACATTATACACCGTACGAGGGAGATAGATTTGGAGCGTGTTTTGCTGCAATGTCTCCGCCGAATAATGATTGGTTGATAACGCCACAAACTAATGTTATTCAGGATGGGGCAGAATTTAAAGCATTCGTGAAATCTTATTCAACATACTATGAAACAGAAAAATTTGTAGTATGGGTATCAACAACAGATACGGAAATATCAAGTTTTACAAAAATTTCAGAAGGCGACTTTGTAGAAGCACCTGCAAACTGGACAGAGATTATATATAGTTTGGACCAATTTGTAGGGGAACAAATATATATAGCAATTCAGTGTATTTCAAATGATAATTATATATTTCAAATAGATAATATAGAAATTTCAAATCCTTTTACACTTTCATTTGATGCTAATTATGAAGGTTTGACAGATCCAGAATCTATTGAAGTGAAAAGTGGACAAGCAGTAGGAATATTACCTGTTCTAATGCATGAAGAGTGCGAATTTCTTGGTTGGAGAATAGGTGATGAGTTTGTTACAGAAACAACAATATGGACGTATGACTCTGATCAAACTGCTATGGCTCAGTGGTTAGTTTGTACTAATATTGATGAGGAACTATATAATGCTATTAACATATATCCTAATCCAGCATCTGAATATATAACTATAACAAATGCGGAAGGATTGCCAGTAGTTATACACGATGTATTTGGAAAAGTAGTAAAAGACGCAAAACTAGCATCACAAGAAGAGCAAATTAGTATAAATGATTTGCCAAATGGAGT
>CAYJBL010000143.1:0-1905 GCA_964368115.1 uncultured Bacteroidales bacterium | reverse complement strand
TTTTGTTAAAATTGGAGATACAATAAAGATAAAAAAGATCAATGTTGTCAGATAAATCTAAAAGATGTATGTTAAAAGGGAGTTCAAAAAATTGAGCTCTTTTTTATTTAGATTTGGTATAAAGAAAAAATAGATTAACTTTACGACGATTAAAACAAAAAAAATATAGAATATGAAAAGGATTATTTTTACTCTATTAGTGAGTTTTGTGGTTTTGGTAACTTACGCTCAAAACGTGCCAAATGTACAAATTAAAGATTTAACAGGTAAAACGGTTAATTCAAATTCAATAATAGAAAATGATGGAAAACCAGTTTTGATAAGCTTTTTTGCAACTTGGTGTAAGCCATGTGTAAAAGAATTATCTGCATTTAGCGATGAATATGAAGATTGGGTAGAAGAAACAGGAGTGAAGATTATTGCAGTTTCTGTTGATAATGCTCGCAGCAGCAGCAGTGTAGCGCCATTTGTTAATGCAAGAGGATGGGAGTTTGATGTTTATCTTGATGTGAATGGTGACTTGAAAAGAGCAATGAACGTAAATAATGTACCTCACACATTCTTGTTAGATGGAAATGGTAAAATTGTTTGGCAACATACATCATACTTAGAGGGAGATGAAGAACACACTTTTGAAGTAATAAAAAAAGTTGCTAACGGAGAATCAATAGAATAGTAATATTATAAGAAAAATACTAATTTGAAGCAATGAATCAGATTAGTATTTTTTTGTATAAAAATGTTAAAAAATATTATGATGAAATCTACAATATTATTCTGCTTGTTAATATTATTTTCAGTAAATTTATTTTCGCAAGACAAAGGAAGTATAACTGGTAATTTTCAAGCTGACGCACAATTTTATCAAGAAGACACAAAGATTGGAGCTTCGGCAGTAAACGAAGGTTTATTGGGCAATTCATGGGCAAACATAAACTACACCTTAGGTAGCTTTTCGGCAGGTATTAGATATGAAGGATATATGAATTCATTGTTGGGATATCCAAACCAAGGAGGAATAAATGATGGAATAGGTATTCCGATAATGTGGGCAAATTTCACAAATGATAATCTAGAAGTAACAGTTGGTAATTTTTACGAACAATTTGGTAATGGTTTGATATTGAGATCGTACGAAGATAAGACATTAGGCGTAGACAATGCATTGTATGGTTTTAGATTAAAGTATAAGCTTGCCTCAGGGATATATTTGAAAGGATTATTAGGAAAGCAAAGATATTATTGGGAGTATGGAACCGGTTTAATAAGAGGATTTGACGGTGAAATTCAGATTAATGAATTGATAGAAACATTAATTGATAGCGATTTAAGATTAGCTGTTGGAGGTAGTTTTGTAAGTAAATATCAAGAAGAAGATAACCCTTTTTACAATTTACCAAATAATGTAGGAGCAGGAGCTGGAAGGCTTAATATGTCGTATAAAGGATTTGCATTAAATTCAGAATATGCATATAAAATAAATGATCCATCAGCAGAAAATAATTTTATATATAAACCTGGACAAGCATTTCTTGTAAATGCAACGTATTCGATGAAAGGTTTAGGAGTAGTATTAGGAACGAAATGGGTTGATAATATGTCGTTTCGTTCGGATAGAAACGCAAGTTTGACAGATTTGAATATAAATCTATTACCAGAGGTAACAAAAAATCATGCATACACATTACCAGCATTTTATCCATACGCTAGTCAGGTTAATGGCGAATGGGGAGTAAATGCAAATGTGTATTATAATATTCCTAAGAAAACATTGTTAGGTGGTAAGTATGGAACTACAGTATCTCTTTTTTATTCAAGAGTTCATGATATAGCAAAAACACCGATTAACGATTCAACACCTATTTCTGCATCAGGTACATTAGGATATGAAACAGACTTTTTCTC
>CAYJBL010000142.1:1231-5017 GCA_964368115.1 uncultured Bacteroidales bacterium | reverse complement strand
ATGAACCGAACATGAAAAATACTCATTGTATATTACGCCAAAGACAAAGTTTCGATTAAGCGAGCGCAATTGAACTTCTTCATAATTGCCAAGCATGAGAAACTTATACAATAATATTTTTCATCGAGAGTACCATCTGACCGATAAAATAATGAAAGGAAAAGATAACAGATGAAAAAAATAGCTCTAGCAATATTATTCATAGTTATTATGGTAAAACTGTTTGCGACACACAATCGCGCAGGAGAGATTACATATAAACAACTATCCGATCTGAGATTTGAGATTACAGTTGTTACATATACTTCGACTGGACCTGGGCCTGTCGCAGATCGCCCCGACCTTGAAATATATTGGGGCGACGACACATTCGGGATATTACCACGAGTTGAAGAAACTATACTACCAGATTACTACAAGCGCAATGTATACGTAGGCGAACATACTTATTCTGGACCGGGTATTTTTGAAATTGTAGTAGAAGATCCTAATAGAAATGATGGTGTAAATAATATTCCGAACTCTGTAAACACAGTATTTTCTATTACTACAACAATGATGATTAATCCTGAAATTGGGATAAACAACACACCTATACTTACTCAAGCACCTGTTGATAAAGCTGCTGTAGGTAGAATTTTCGTTCATAATCCTGGGGCATACGACCCAGATGGAGATAGCATATCATACGAATTAACTGTTTGTAGATCAGAAGATGGAGAACCTATCGAGGGCTATATCTTTCCAGCAGCTTCTCAATCATTAAGTATTAATGCTATAACTGGAGATCTAACTTGGAATACTCCTGTAGCTGCAGGTGTTTATAACATAGCAATACTCATACATGAATGGCGCAACTGTGTCAAAATAGGTCAAATCATCAGAGATATGCAAATTGAAGTTCACGATACTGACAATACTCCGCCAAAAGTTAATACAGACGATGCTATATGTATAGAAGCAGACTCATTACTAACTTATATTGTAAAAGCAACAGACAGCGACGGTGATAATATTAAATTAACCGCAACTGGCGCACCTTTTGTTGTAGAAGGAACCTCAGCTTCATTTTATCAGACAATTAACGAACCAGGCGTTGCTGAAGCTGAATTCAGATGGCAAACTAGATGCCTAGATGTACGAACACAAACTTACGGCCTAAATATTAAAGCAGAAGATAATAGCTCTCCTATTAGTTTGGTAGATATTAAAAGTACGGCTATTTCGGTTGTAGGTCCTGCAACCGAAAATTTAAATGCCATAGCTACAATATCTCAAATTAATTTAAGTTGGGAGCCTAATAGATGTACAAATGTTGTGGGTTATAATATTTACCGCAAAATATCTATGTCAGGATTTATCCCCGAGCACTGCGAAATTGGCGTTCCAGAAGAATTAGGATTTGAAAATATTGCATATATTGATGGATATGGAATAAATACATATGAAGATATTACTACATCACAAGGCTACGAATATTGCTATCTCATTACTGCCGTTTTTCCCGATGGGATTGAAGGATACGCATCAAATGAAGCTTGTGCTGAACTCATTAGAGGTATTCCAACAATTACAAATGTAAGTGTCACAAATACAAATGAAACAGATGGCGAAATTTATATTGCATGGGCAAAACCAACAGAAATAGAAATTGCTGATGCTCCAGGCCCATACCAATATGTATTATATCGTTCAGAAGGCTACTATGGCGAAAACTTGATTGAAATTGCTACATTAAATAACATTAATGATACAATATTTATCGACAATGGAATAGATACAAAAAACAAAGCCTATTCTTATAAAGTAGAGTTTTATAATAACGAACCTAGTAATAGATTTCTAATTGGAACACCGCATATTGCATCTTCAGTATTTATTGAGTTTCAACAACTAGAAAATTCGCTAAAACTTATCATCAATAAAAATACTCCTTGGCAAAATTCAGAATATGTAATATACAAATATTCAAACTATTCTGGCAACTATGATTCTATTGCAGCAAGCACAAATGAATATTACATTGATGCTAACCTTATCAACGGAAACGAATATTGCTATTACGTAAAATCAATTGGATCGTACAATATGGACGGAATAGTCAATCCTATTATTAATCTATCTCAAAAAAATTGTGAAACAGTAATTGATATTACACCACCTTGCCCTCCTAAACTTAGTGGACATAGTATATGCGATTCGACAAATATTAAATTATCGTGGATATATAACGACACATGTAATAATGACATTAAGCATTATAGTATATATTATACTCCATATCTCGACGGGGAATATAAATTGATATATACTGCTGAACCACACGAAAATTCGTTTGACTATTTTCCAGAACTAGGAATGGCAGGTTGTTACTATATGACAGCAACAGATTCTACAAATAATGTTAGCCCAAATTCAAATAGAATTTGCTTAGACGATTGTATATATTATGAATTGCCAAATGTTTTTACTCCAAACGGAGATGGGCACAACGATTTCTTTATCCCAGTAAAACCATACTACTTTGTAAATAAAATAGACATTCAAATTTATAATCGATGGGGGCAATTATTATATCAAACAAATGACCCGGAAATTATGTGGGATGGACGAAATTTCAGAAACGAGAAAATAGTTAGCGACGGCGTGTATTACTACACTTGCGATGTTTACGAACAAAGATTGACTGGCGAAGAAATAAGACACTTAAATGGATTTATTCATGTTTTTAATGCGTCTGAAACGCAACAAACTAGTAGCGAATGAAATTAATTATCTTAAATATACTTATAGTTCTAATTGTTTCTTTCTCAAATGCACAAGAATTAAATGACGAAAAGAGATCCTATTTTTATGCAGAATCACTTTATAAAGCGCAAAAATTAGATTCAGCAATTATAGTACTCCAGCAACAAAAATCGTCCTCGCAATGCAACTTACTACTTGCAGATATTTATTACCAAAATTTGAAACATCATGAAGCAATACATTTATATGAAACATTATCAGACACATACCCATCGGAAGCCTACTTTTATTTATCTAAAATATATGCAAGTCTAAATAACTCGATAAAAAGTATCGAAATGCTAAAAAAACATTTCGAATACTCGAATAAATATTCTTACTCTCAGATATTATCGCATTCAGAATTTGAAAATATCAAATTTAGTAAGGAATGGTCGAATTTTTGGGAAGTAAATAAATACTCAAACAATGAATTAAAACTTGAAGAAGCTAGATATTTAATCCTACAATCCAAATATTTAGAGGCTATCGAAATATTACTAAATTTAAATTTTACTAGCCAGTTTGCCCAAATCAATTTTCTTATTGCAAAATCATACTATGAACTTAATAATATAAAACTCGCAGAAAAGTTTATCGATATTTATATATCTAAAAATCATACTTATGAAAATTCATTATTCATAAAATACAAAATCCTACTACTTGAAAATAAATACAAACATTCGCTGGAATACATACAAAAATTAGAAGAATTTTACCCTTTCAAGTCTGAGTACCTATACGAATATGCAAACTCATTAAATTTGGCAGGCGACAACGAACAATCTTTGCAGAAGATAAATGAATATCTATATTATTTACCAAACGATGTTAAAGCTAAAGAATTAAAAGCAAGCATATTATCAAACTCAAATAATTTCAGATAAGCATTAATAGAATTAAACAACTTGATAGAGCAAAATCCTCCAAAATCAGAATATTTTATTGCTAGAGCTAATATTTACTACTTAAGTGAGTCATGGCAATTTGCAATGA
>CAYJBL010000142.1:0-1193 GCA_964368115.1 uncultured Bacteroidales bacterium | reverse complement strand
TCTAGACATAAATCCTCAACAAGCTGAAGTTTATTACCTCTATGGCGTATGTGCATTCAAGTTAAACTTTAAGAAACGAGCATGTAATGCGTGGAAACGAGCAGCTAGAATGGACAATAAAGATGCAATAAAAATGCTTTATAAATACTGTGACTTATAGATTAGTCAAAAAATAACCATGTAATACCATAATTGAAAGTCATTGGATTATCTGGAATTGCGTATAGTAAATAATTTGGATGCCCCATAAAGGTACTATTAAAATTGCTCAACTTAACAAACCCTCTTAAGCGTTTTACTTTAATAGATAAATATACACTTGCATTTGGATAGTTCCCTGTTTTTTGATTCGATTGCAAATAAAAGGCACCTGTTGAAGGCATATATGCATAAGCATTTACGGAATTATGATATTTTATATCAAACCCTAGCTGAAACAATAGTGCATTTTTGAAAATCGATTTTTTATAATAAAAATCAGAATATGCTACAAGATCAGGTAAGGAAACTTTTGTTTTATCCGCAATATACTGATAGTATAGCTTTGCATCCCAATAAAAATCTCCAAATTTAAATAGCTTAGAAACATATATATCTGCAAGCGTATTTACTTTTGATATTTGTTCTGGCAAAGCTTGCTCGTTGAAAACAATATAATTATCAATTAAATTTATATTTGCTCCATAATTCAAATTAATTTTATTCAAGCCAAAATTAGCTCCAACAGAAGTGCGCCCTACCTTGTTTGCATCAAAGTTCCACTGAAAATTATTTGAATAATAATGATAATAATACATGTCTGGATTTTCTCTCGACATCATAAAGTAAGAACTAAAATTTAAGCTCTCTGTTATTTTCTGATGATAATCTGCATTAACAAATAAATCATTTATATCAAAACCTAAAACACCATAGCTCAACTCACTATCAAAAACTCCTTTTTCTGTTTCAAACTTAAATATTCCTTCTACATAATTTGTTATATTAAGCTTTTCTGGACTTTCTACATGTGGAATTCTATATTGATGTATATTATTTCTTATTCCAGCTAACAATTGTAAATTTTTCAATTTATTCGTCCCTTCAAAGTTAAACTTTAGCATAAAGCTATTATCCATAGTTTTCAAAGCAGTGGAATCATATGTTTGTATTGAATCGACATAAATATTTGTATAAAAATCTGATGGTACATC
>CAYJBL010000141.1:477-5028 GCA_964368115.1 uncultured Bacteroidales bacterium | reverse complement strand
ACCATAAACCAATCCTTTGTGGCATCAGAAGTACCGCTCTTCAATATTGTGTGTAGCTCCTTTATTATTCCCTCTGATAGCTTTGCATGGGCATTATCAATGCAGTAATCAATAGCACGAAAATGGTTTGTAGTCTCTATAATATCATCTACATTAACCGCATTATCAGTTATGCCAATCGCATTATTTTCAAAGATATAGCGTGTCTGCTCCTTAGTCAAACGACTGCCCTCGATGTGGTTTGAATTGTAGGTCAAATCGATCTGCGTGCGATGATAAATACCCCCTTTGAGTTTCATCGCCTTTTGCTCTTGCAAAATATCAAGCAGAGGAGTTCTTATGCTCTTCTTGCTCTTTGTAGGGGGTTCAGCATCGGCAGGAATACTCCACGTCTTTCCAACAAGAAACACCCCCTCAATGCGCCCTGTAGTGCAATAATTCCTAACTGTACGCTCCGAAATACTCCACTTATCGGAAAACTCTTTAACTGATATATAATCCATAATCCTCTCTTTATCGGCAAAAACAAACGTGTTATCACCTGCAAATATAGTTTTTTTGCCGATAACGGCAAAAGCAACATAAAATAAGATCAATCTGAAATCTAGGTGAAGTTATTTTATAAAACACTGTGAACAGCAATATAAAAGAAAATACAAATTTGATACTCTAAGTCGGGGTATTTCACAATAAAAAAACAAAACCCTGAAAGCACTTAACTTTCAGGGTTTTTCTATTTTTTTCTTTTTGCGGAGAGAGGGGGATTCGAACCCCCGGTACAGTTGACCCGTACGTCAGTTTAGCAAACTGGTGGTTTCAGCCACTCACCCACCTCTCCTTAATAGGTGCCATTGCGGATGCAAAAATATAAAAACTATTTTAAGAAAAAAGCATTTTTCAAAAAAAGTCTTTAATTTTTATCGCATATCAATTATTTCTGCTTCTGGATACAAACTTTCGCTGAATTTTATCTTTGAATCTGGAACTGCTGGATTTTCCACTATACTACGTAATTCCATTAAAAAACTTACTCCATCTTTACCAATATATCTTGCTGAATATATTTGTTTTTTAGCTTTATCAATTTTCAAAGTTATTTTTGAATATTTTTTATCTTCAATATTTACAGGAATCAAATCATATTCTACTAATGGTCTGTTTTTTTCAAATTTATCTGACATAAACATAACTTTATACTTAGATTTATAATCGTGTAACAATGTTTTAGGATTTATCATCATTCCTTCATCACTGGCTTCACTTTCTGTAATATTTACTTCTTCTGCATCTTTCAAGTATGTCCAACTTGTTTTTCCGTCAGAGTGGACAATTTGCCCCATAATATCAAGTTTATAAGATCCGCTTTTATAGATTGCGCTTCCTGCATATTGATCACGTTTTTTTGATTGTAAGTCTTCGATAAACATATCAAATTCGATTTCTAAACTAGAATATTTATCGATTTTTACTGCTACTTCGTCTAATAATGCGAGTTGTTTTTGATTATCTTGCGATACCGCTACTAAACTCATAAACACTAAAACTGCTGTAATAAAATTTTTCATTTGTTATTTATTATTATTTTTTTTCATCAAGATTTCTCAAAAACTGTTCCAAAGCATATTCATCAGAAATAAGTACCTGACGAGCTTTACTCCCTTCGTATGGTCCAATAATTCCCGCAGCTTCGAGTTGGTCTATTATTCTACCAGCTCTGTTATAACCTATTGCCATTTTTCGTTGCACCAAAGATGTTGATCCTTGTTGGTGTCGAACAATTATTCTTGCTGCCTCTTCAAAAAGATCGTCTCTTTCGCTTGCACCAAATCCCTCTCCTCCTGCAACAGATTCTGCAATTTCTGGTTCAGGCAGTTCTAATGGCGCTGGATATCCTTGTTGCTCGCTTATATGGTCTACTAATTTTTCTACTTCAGGAGTATCAACAAAAGCACACTGAACACGCGTAACTTTTCCTGTTTCCGAAATTAGCAAGTCACCACGTCCTATCAATTGATTTGCTCCTGTAGAATCAAGTATTGTTTTTGAATCGTGCCCGTTTGTAACTTTAAATGCAATACGTGTTGGGAAGTTTGCCTTGATAACACCTGTAATTACATCTGTAGATGGTCGTTGTGTTGCAACAATTAAGTGAATACCAATTGCTCTAGCTTTAGCTGCTAGCCTTGAAATTGGAGCTTCTACTTGTTTTCCTTCTTGTACAATAATATCAGCAAACTCATCGATAATCACCACTATATATGGCATATAGAAGTGTCCATTATTTGGATTTAATTTTCTATTTACAAACTTTGTATTGTATTCAATAATATTTCTTACGCTTGCTTTTGTTAGTAGTTCGTAACGTCTATCCATTTCGATACATAACGAATTCATCACAGGAACAACCTTAGAAACATCTGTTACAATACAACTTTTTTCTTTTGGCAACTTTGCTAGGTAATGCTTTTCAATTCGGCTATAAATCGATAATTCTACCATTTTAGGATCAACCAATACAAATTTTAATTGCGATGGATGCTTTTTATACAGTAAACTCGTTAATATAGCATTTACCCCAACAGATTTCCCCTGTCCTGTTGCTCCTGCAACAAGTAAATGTGGTGTTTTTGCAAGGTTAAAAACATATGTTTCATTAGAAATTGTTTTCCCCATTGCAACAGGTAATTCGTAAGTTGATTCTTGGAATTTAGCCGATTTTATTACCGAACGCATTGATACGGTTTCAGGGTTTAAGTTTGGAACTTCGATACCAATTGTTCCTTTTCCTGGAATTGGAGCAATAATCCTTATTCCTAATGCAGCCAAACTTAATGCTATATCATCTTCTAAATTTTTAATCTTTGCAATTCGCACTCCTGGAGCAGGTACTATTTCATACAAAGTAACAGTTGGACCAATAGTTGCAGAAATTTTTGATATTTCAATTTTATAATCTCTAAGAGTATTTACAATTCTATCTTTATTACTGTTTAACTCTTCAGGGGTTACATCTACAGAGTTTTTCTGGTACTCCTCTAAAATATCTATACTCGGGAATTTATAGTGTTCCAAATCTTTTGTAGGATCATATTCCTTCATAATGTCCGACTCGATTTCTTCAACACTCAATTCTTCATCTGGTTCTGCCTGCTGAACTTCTAATGATAATTCTCCATCATTTGCAGGTTCAGTTGGACGTACAGGTGTATCTATACTCAATTCGGTAGAAATTGCTTCTTCTTCTTTAACTATTGGTGTTATTTCTAGTTCTGTATCTGTTTTTTTATCTTTGGTAAAACTATCATCCTCAAATAAATTTACAATATTTTGCTCTCCTACAAGTTCTTGATTCTCTAAATTTTCTTGTTGATTTTCGGAAGTATTTATTTGAATTTCAGGAGTTTCTTTATATTGAATCTCAGACTCTGTTTGTGTTTCGTCAGCTACAATATGATCTATATTATCATCTACTTCCTCTTCAAAATTTTCTTTCTTAAGGCTTATGAGTTTTTTAAACTCAGATTTCAACCAATCTAAGGTTCCTTTGAAGCAATAAATAATTATAACAAATAAGCTTAGCGGTAATACTGCATACGCACCTGCTTTTCCTAAAATTGACACAAGCCATTCAAATATAAAAAATCCGTATGCACCACCAGCCATAAAGAAATCTTTTGCAAATATCGAAGATAATGCAATGCTTCCCCATACTGTAAAAATTAAACTTAGGTAAAAAAATCTCCATGAATTAATAAGTTTGATTTTCAATAATCCTAAGCCAAAAACAGCAAATACTGCAACAAACGAAAAGGAAGCCAATCCAAACCAATCGTAAATAAATTTATTCGATAAAACTGCACCTAATTTCCCTACTCCATTTTCTACTTGAGGTCCTCCATTTGTAAAGAGCTCAACTAAACTCATATTTAGTATACTTTGATCTGCTTTCCATGTAAATAAATACGAAACAAATGAAACACAAAGTATAATTGAAAATACGAGAAAAAATAGACCTAAACTCACTTTAAAGCGTTCGTCTCTAAAAAATCTAACAATCGCCCTAAGTGTGTTTAACACTTTATTTGGCGATTTTGCATTTTTCTTATTTGATTTTGTATTTTGCTTTTTATTTTGCATTTTACAAAATTAAAATACATACGAATTACTTTGTTTAGATAATTACATATTTATTAACAATTAAATATTGAGAACAATGGTGTATAAATAAAAAAACTGGCGAAAAGCCAGTTTAAAAAAATTGATATATCTATTGTATTTATTGCATCTTATCCAATTCTGAATACACCAAAAACTACATCTCTGCATTATGAAGTTTAACATCATCTCCTACTGTTGGAACCTTTAGACTATCATTTGAAAAAATTAAAACAAAAGACTCTTTTGCTTTCTCGTTATCTAAATCTTTAAATTTATATTGCAATATAACTCCTTCGTTTTGATTATTAATACATTCTAAAGATGTAATAACTGGATTACTCATTGGGACAAATACATCATTTTTCCATATTCCAAAATCATCATCCCCTAACT
>CAYJBL010000141.1:0-455 GCA_964368115.1 uncultured Bacteroidales bacterium | reverse complement strand
CAAAATTTAAACCATCTGCCAAAGGCTTTATTATCATATTACTATTTACATCTGTATTGATTTGAGTATCTTCAGAACAACTACACTTGACACTTATCATTATCTCTTCTTTTTTACCCAACATTTGTTTACATCCACAATTCCCAACACAAGTTACTCCATATCTTCCAATTGGGGTTTGTTGTCCAATAGGTAGCTCTGAAAATATACTGTAAATCCCAAATTCTCTCTCTTTCTCGTTGTCATCTAAATAAGTAATTACTTGCAATTCTGCAATACCTAAGGTTTCTACTCTTGTATTCAATAATTTTTCGGCACTAACCTCTTGATTAATCTTACACAAAAAATCATTTATCATCTGTAAGGTTTCTTTTTCGTTATCTAATACTTGTGCTTTTTTCTCTTGATTAGCTGTTTCTTTTTGACTATCACCTTTGTTGCACGAATAAAATCCA
>CAYJBL010000140.1:1802-5068 GCA_964368115.1 uncultured Bacteroidales bacterium | reverse complement strand
TTTTTTCAAAAGTTTTTGGTACAACATGGCCAGGCGAAGGGACAATATATCTTTCACAGGAAATGTCGTTTAAAGCACCTGTTTTTGTGGAGAACGATTATGTAGCGAAATTTGAAATATTAGAACTAGATGAAGAAAAACATCGTGCACGTATTCAATGTGCTTTAGAGACCGCAGAAGGAAAACTTGCAATTATAGGTGAAGCAAAATTAATGCATACTAAACGATTTTAAAAAAAATAAAAGATGAAAAGACTAGAAAATAAAGTAGCCATTATTACTGGCGGAGCTGCAGGAATAGGAGCAGCTACAGCAATTAGATTTGTAGAAGAAGGAGCAAAGGTAATTATCTGGGACCTTGACGAAACAAAAGGTAATGCGTTAGCACAGCAACTAAATATCGAATTTGAAAAAGTTAATACAGCACTATTTTCAGATATAGAAAATGCTGCAAAAAAAATATTTGAAACTTATGGTAGAATAGATATTTTGGTAAATAATGCAGGAATTACACGTGATAGTACTCTGAAAAAAATGACAACAGAGCAGTGGCAACAAGTAATAGATGTGAATTTAAGCGGTGTATTTTATTGCACAAAAATCATTTCTGAATATATGTTGCAAAATAATTGGGGGAGAATCTTAAATGCGTCTTCTGTTGTAGGTATTTATGGTAACTTTGGTCAGACAAATTATGTTGCTACAAAATCTGCTTTAATTGGAATGACAAAAACATTAGCAAGAGAATTAGGAAGAAAAGGAATTACAGTAAACTGTGTGGCTCCTGGTTTTATTACAACAGAAATGGTAGCAGCTATGCCAGAAAACGTATTAGATGGTATGAAAGCAAAAGTTCCTGTTGCACGTTTAGGGAAACCAGAAGAAATAGCAGCAGCTTATGCATTCTTAGCTTCCGACGATGCTGCATACATTAATGGACATACTTTAAGTGTAGACGGAGGTATGACCATATAATCAATTATTGAAAAACAAAGCTTTTTAGGGGTATTAGTCGATTTGATTAGTGCCCCTAAATATTTTAGCCTTATGTATACCAATTTTAGTGAAAAAGTATGAAAATGAGGTGCCTAAAACACCAAATCCATATTTTACGCTGCGTCTAAAGTTAATAGATGACGCTTCGTTGAAATAGCGAGTAGGGCATGTGATCTCAGCTATCTCATACTTGCAAAAGCATATCTGGGCCAACATCTGGTTGTCAAAAACAAAATCATTTGAGTTATCGTTATAATTAATGCTTCTTAAAACGTTAGCAGAAAAAGCTCTATAGCCAGTATGATATTCTGATAATTTTTGGTGCATTAGTATATTCTGAGTCAGAGTAAGCATTCGATTAAATAAATATTTATAAAAAGGCATTCCGCCTTTGCGTGCACCTCGTCCTAAGATTCTAGAGCCTAAAACAACTTGATAAACATCGTTTGCGATTAGCCATGCCATTGAGTGAATTAGTTTTGGCGTATACTGATAATCAGGGTGTAACATTATAATAATGTCGGCATTAAGATTTAGTGCGTTGTTGTAGCATGTTTTCTGATTGCCTCCGTATCCCATATTTTGATCATGAACAATAATATTTTTTATATTTAGCTTTTTTGCTAAGTCAACGGTATTATCATTGCTTCTGTCGTCAACTAAAATTATTTCATCAACAATATCAAGAGGGATTTCTGAGTATGTTTGCTCAAGAGTTTGTCCAGCATTATATGCAGGCAATACAATAATTAGTTTTCTCCCATTTATCATTTCGTATTTTGTTTTAGAGCGTTTGATCTTGATATATATAAGTTACCATTTGTTATGTCTCCTAGTTGAATATATGTAACTCCAGTGTTGTATAGGTAATTAGCATTGTTTGGATCAAGTTCTACAGCTTTAAGGAAATATGTAAGAGCCTCTTGATATTTATTTTGTAGACCATAAGCTGTTCCAAAGTCTCCGTAGAAATCGGCTCTCTTGGTATAATTTACTTTACTGGCTTTGTCAAGATAATATAATGCTGAGTCTATATTGTTTTTATATCTTCCATATATAACACCCATAACATGATATGCTTCGCCGAATTTTATTTGTGTGTCTACAAGTTCTTTGCATGCATTTAGCACTTCGTCTGGAGTCGATATTGTAGAGTTTGAATTTAATAAACCGAACGTGTTACTTAAGATAATATTTGTATTATTTCTAATTATTCCATGCATTGGGTTTGCTTTTAAGCCTTTTGCATAGTATGAGATGCTTTTCGCAATATTTTTTTTATGTTGATAGTAAGCATTTCCAAGTAGGTTGTACGCATCTACATATTTTGGATATATTTTTACAGCTCTTTCTAAATAGGTAATTGCTTGAGTGCACAATTCATTATATTTTATCGGATTATTTTTATTTATTGGTTTATTTGCTTCTTCAAGCAATTTGCCACCTGCCGAGCAATGACTTTTTGCAGAGTTTGTTGATGTTTTTACGTCTGTTGTAAATAAAACAAGGTCGTTTTTCCATGCATTATTTCTGCTAATTGTTTTTCCTGAGTATAGACAAAAGACAATACATACAATTATTACAATAGCATACCGACTATTCTTATTATCCTTTATCAGTTTTGGAATATAATTATAGATAACCCAGCCTAAAATCAAACAATAACCAATAGATGAAATAAAAACAAAACGCTCGTTCATGAATGTGCCGACAGAGAAGAAAAAGTTTGACACTATAGACAAAGGAATAATGTATAACCATAAGCCATATGAAACAATATCTTTCCTTTTAAGACCCAAAATAGCATATATGCTAAATGCAATAAATGCAATAAGTGGAATAATAGCACGTGGATCGCTCCAATTTATTATTTCAATTTGGTGTGGGTAGTAGTCGTAAGTTAGTGGATGTGGAAAAATCAATAATTTCACATACAGCCATTGGGTATAAAATACTGTAGCCAGTCTTTCGCCAAGACTTGCATGCAAGAAAGGGTTGTTCATAAGTTCTTGAGCAATTTCTTTTTCTCCGGCAGCAGCTGTACCAAGTACATTAGAGCGAATATATAAGAAAATACCTGCAGCAACAAATAAACCAATGCTTGCTTTAATATTATCTGAAAATTTACATTTTGTAAAATAATGGACGCTTAATGGAATGACAACAAGAAATGTGATAACATTTTCTTTTGATAATAAACCTAAGAATAAGGAAATTGCTGCAAATATTGTATGGTAAAATTTCTTTGTATCTATGTATTTAAAGGTGAAA
>CAYJBL010000140.1:0-1792 GCA_964368115.1 uncultured Bacteroidales bacterium | reverse complement strand
TGCAGCGAGTGCTCCCATAAGAGTCATAATTTCATCACGCCCTTTTATGTTGGCAATCACTTCTGTATGAATTGGGTGTGCAATAAAAAGTAGTGTAACAATTAGAGGAAGATTAAAATCAATTTTTGTAGAGTTTGTGCTAGGGAAGAAACGTAACAGTATAAGATATAGTATACATGACGTAATAAGGTACATTATTATGTTAACAAGGTGACTGACATTAGGGCAGGCTTTAAATGTTTGTCCTGCATCATTTTTTACTTCTTTTCCAAACATTTCTATTTCAAGAGCAAATGTAACTAAGGAGAGCGGTCTATAACGCCCTCCTGCCACAAGTTTCTTCTCTTCCTGTATTTGTTCGGCAGTCTTACCTTTATAGGTGCTTAGCCAAAATCCAACGAATGTATCGTATTTGAAAATTCCAGGAATTCCTTCCACACCCTTTTGTGTAAATTGGTTGCCAGTAATAACAATAGCGTCGTCAAGTGCGTAATCGTGTTTGATTGTGTTTGCGTAAAGCAAAAACGAAACAATTGTGAATAACAAAAACGGTTTCCACGATACAGATTTGTATATCTCTTTTTGCGCACTTGCTCTTTTCATAAAGATTTAGTTTTCTTTGGGTTTTAGTATTATTCCAAGTTCGTCTAATTGTTGTTCGCTAATTGTGGATGGACTATCAATCATTGTATCTCTACCTGCGTTATTTTTAGGAAATGCGATATAGTCACGTATAGAATCGGAACCACCAAACAAAGCACAAAGTCTATCAAAACCTAGAGCAATACCACCATGAGGCGGTGCACCATATTTGAAAGCATTCATTAAAAATCCAAATTGTTCCTCTGCTTCTTGTTCAGAAAAACCAAGATTTTTAAACATTTCGGCTTGGAGTTCACGATCGTGAATACGAATAGACCCTCCACCAATTTCTACTCCATTGATAACAAGATCGTATGCTTTTGCACGGATTTCAGATGGATTAGTTTTAAATAATTCAATATCCTCTGGATATGGAGCCGTAAATGGATGGTGCATGGCATGGAATCTTTCTGTATCTTCGCTCCATTCTAATAATGGAAAATCAACTACCCAAAGAGGAGCAAACACATTTTTGTCTCTCAATCCAAGATCGTTAGCTAATTTCAATCGCAATTCGCTCAAGCCGTGTAATGTACGAGCATTGTCGCCAGCTAGGATTAAAATTAGATCACCTTTGTTTGCATTTGTGTTTTCTGCAATTTTTGCAAGTTCATCGCTATTAAAAAATTTATCGATTGAAGACTTATAGGTTCCGTCATTAGCGCATTTAATATATGCAAGGCCTTTTGCTCCAATTTGAGGAGTCTTTACAAAATCAGTAAGGGCATCAATTTGTTTGCGCGAGTATTCTGCAGCATTTTCAAGGCAGATACCACCAATGTATTCCGCAGAATCAAAAACAACAAAGTCTTTGCCTTTTACAAGGTTTGTAAGTTCGCAAATATGCATTCCGAATCTAATATCTGGCTTGTCGTTGCCATATTTGGACATAGCTTCAGAATATGCCATTCTTGGGAAGTCATAGTCAATATTGATATTTTTTTCCGTTTGAAATAGATGTTTAACCATACCTTCAAACATATTTAAAATATCATCTCTATCTACAAATGACATTTCACAGTCGATTTGAGTAAATTCAGGTTGGCGGTCTGCACGCAAATCTTCATCTCTAAAACATTTTACTATTTGAAAATATTTATCCATTCCACCCACCATTAATAATTGTTTGAATGTTTGTGGAGATTGTGGT
>CAYJBL010000139.1:0-5138 GCA_964368115.1 uncultured Bacteroidales bacterium | reverse complement strand
TTGCCGAGACTAAGGGTACTATGGAATCATTGCAACTTAGACCAATCGAGCAAGCCAAAATCAAATGTGCAAGAAAGCTATTCAACGAACTATCTACAAGCAAAGTGAGATATTACGATGTTGATAGCTATGAGAATTTATTGGCGGTAATGAATAAAATTAGTTAGAAGATGACACAACAAAATAAAATACAGCTATTTGAAGAACGCAAGGTTCGTACTCTTTGGGATGATGAGCAAGAGAAGTGGTATTTTTCTATTGTCGACGTGGTCAGCGTGCTTACAGATAGCCCTAACCCAAGGAAATATTGGAGCGTGCTAAAAACACGTCTAAAGAAAGAAGGAAGTGAGTTGACTACAAATTGTAGTCAACTGAAAATGCGTGCTGCCGATGGCAAAAATTACCTCACCGATGTTGCCGATACAGAGCAGTTATTTCGCTTAATTCAATCTATACCATCACCCAAAGCAGAGCCATTTAAGTTATGGATGGCACAAGTTGCAAGTGAGCGTTTAGACCAGATGCAAGACCCCGAACTCTCTATTGAACAAGCTATGACCGATTATCGTAGGCTTGGATACTCAGAGAATTGGATTAATCAGCGCATAAAGTCCATTGAGATACGAAAGGAGCTTACGGACGAATGGAAACGTTGTGGATTAGAGGAGGGTGTGCAGTTTGCAACGCTCACCGATATAATCTACAAAACTTGGAGCGACCACACAGCAAAAGAGTATAAGCGATTGAAGAACCTCAAAAAGGAGAACCTACGAGATAATATGACTAACCGAGAGTTGGTGTTGAATATGTTAGCGGAGATTTCTACCAAAGATATATCCGAGATTACTGATCCTCAAACGATGGCAGAACATGCACGGGTTGCTCAACAAGGAGGAGAAGTCGCACGCAATGCTCGTTTGGAATTAGAGTCAAAGACTGGTCAAAAAGTAGTAACATCACTCAATGCAAAGTCGATTCACAAGCAAATAGAGAGTGATGCAGAGGACAGTACAAACAAAGATTAAATGAAATATATTGGGTGGATTTCTAATTTTTCTCCGAATAATATTTAAATAAATAATAAAAAACATATTATATTTGTTGAATGAGCGAAACGATTTAAATAAAATTAAAATACCTGATTCTTATGGATTAAATGTGGTGAAGCTTTTTCAAGTGGGAAAATATAACAGGTGGAATAAGCATTAATACAATATTTTAATATGGAGATTATAGCATATTATATTATACCTATCATCATAGGTGGAATAGGAGGAGAGTGTTTTGGTAGACTTATGCGTAAGAGAAGAGAAAAAAAGGAAGCTGAAAAAAATATGCATAAAACAATATCGTTTCACGAAGATGCAAGTAAATTATAGAGCAGATCCTGTACTCGAATTTAAAAAAATAATATTATGTTTGTAGATCGCCATTAAAGTGATGAAATGAGAATAGAAAAAACGATTATTAATTAAAAAAATAAAAATATGCTACGAAAAGTATTTATAGTTTCAGTTTTCGCATCGTTAATTCCAATGATGCCAATAATATTAAAAGGAAAAGAAAAAGATAAGGAAAAAACAATTTATGAGTACAAAGTAGAAACAATCGATGGAGATACTTTCGACATGAGCACCTTGAAAGGGAAAAAAGTGATGATTGTTAATGTTGCTTCAAAATGTGGGTTTACATATCAGTACGAAAAGCTACAAGCTTTATATAGTGAGTATAAGGATAAGGATTTTGTAATAATAGGTTTCCCAGCAAATAATTTTGGAAGTCAAGAGCCTGGTACAAACGAAACTATCAAATCATTTTGCTCCTTAACTTACGGAGTAGAATTTCCAATGATGGCAAAAATATCTGTTGTTGGAGATGATATGGCACCAATATACAAGTGGTTAACATTGAAAGAATTAAATGGAGTAAGCGATAATGAAGTAAATTGGAATTTTAATAAATTCTTGATTAATGAAGACGGAACTATGAATAAAAGAATAGGTCCACGAGTAGAGCCAGACGATAAAGAAATTATTGAATGGATTATATCAAAATAAATTAAAGACAGATGAAAAAGATAATATTATTAGCTTATGTAGTGGTCGCATTTATAGCATTGCCATCGTGTTCAAAAGATAAAAAAATTAAACCTTCAGGAGATATTATTTCTGAGACTTTTGATTTGGCATCGTTTAAAAGTATTGTTGTAGAAAATGGAATAGATGTTATTATTCAACAAGGAAATACTCAAAAAGTAGAATTGAAAACAGATAATAATATTATGGAATATGTTGAAATACAAGTAGAATCTGGAGCTTTGAGTATTGGTATTCGTGATAATGTAAATATATTAAGTGATAGAACAATTGAAATGAATATTGTTGTAGATACATTGAATTCTATTATTGCATCTGGAGGTAGCTTTATAGATATTCCGCAAATTTTTAGTGCAGAAAATATAAATTTAAGCTTAAGTGGTGGAAGTCTGTTAAATGGCATTATTGAAACAGAAGATGCGACAGTAAACTGCTCTGGAGGTTCTATAATTACACTTAGTGGTGAAACGGAAAAAATAGATGTTTTGGCAAGTGGAGGAAGTGTAGTTTCGGCATATGATTTTATTGCTGATGATGTATTTTTAGAATTAAGTGGAGGATGTGTTGCTGAGGTTTTTGTAAATAATACGTTGAGTGTTGTTGCATCTGGAGGTTCAAGTGTTAGTTATAAAGGAAATGGAAGTGTTGTGTCGCAGGTTCTTACAGGTGGTTCAACAATTAATAAAAAGTAACTTAAACCTGTTGTTATGGCAAATGAACACAAGAAAGACTTTAATGTTAAACTGAACGATAGTAAGGGAATGCCAATGGTGAAAACACTTACCGAGGCAGCAGCAATTAAGCGATTTGGTGGAGAAAAAATGCTATTAGCACCCCCGATCGAATATGATAAGCTTGCAAGACAAGTGCCAATCAATAAGTTAATATGCTTATCAGATATGAGAGATTATTTGGCTCAAAAGCATAAAGCAGATTTTACATGCCCACTAACTGCTGGAATATTTATTACTATTGTTGCGTGGGCAAGCGAACAACGTTTAGATAATAAAACACCCTATTGGAGAGTGCTTAAGACAGATGGGGAATTGAATCCTAAATATCCAGGAGGCGTACTTGCTCAAAAAATAAAATTAGAAGCTGAGGGGCATGAAATAATTGAACGAGGAAAAACAAATATTAAGTACTTTGTGAAAGATTATGAACAAGCTTTAATGAAACTAAAGGTGTAAATATTAAGTATTATATATAAATTTGCAAGAAATTACATTTAATTAAAACAGCAAAATGGACATATTAAGTATTGCCTCGCAGTGGGCAAAAGACGAAATTTTTTCTTCAAAATTTTTTATTCTTGCCGCAATAATTTTTATAGCAATTTCTATAGGATTTTGGCAATTAGGAAAATCGGAACTTGCAAAGTCGTTCACAATACCAACATTAGTTTGCGGTGCTTTGCTTTTAATAATTGGTTTAGGCTTGATATACAATAATCATACTCGGTTAAAATCATTTTCAGAAGCATATAATAGCAATAAAATTGAATTTGTAGAGTCCGAGTTAGAGCGAACAGAAAATACTATTTCCCAGACAGAAAGAACAATTTTTATGATAATTCCAATTATAATCATAATTGCTGCATTGTTAATAATTTTTATTGACAAATCAATCTGGAGAGCTACAAGTATTAGTATAATTGCAATGATGATTGTTCTTTTGCTTGTAGATAGCAACTCTCATTCGAGGATTGTATCATATAATAAAGCTCTAAAAACAATTGATATTGATTTTAAATAAGATTTGAACTTTATTCTGCTAATAACGGTATTTGAATGTATATAAGTAGATATTTATTTCTTATTATAACAATGGAAGCTTGTCTAAAGTGCTTATATTATTGGTGATTAACGATATCTTTTTGCTGTTTTGGATTGTGAATGTTTGTGATCGTAACTAAACTTTCGTGCACTTTTTTAGCCAATCGCAATGACAAGTAGGTATATTCATTAATTTACTTATGATTATTGTCATTTTTCCAATTACTATACTCATTAGGCATACAGCGAGCACACGGACGGTAGCCAGCACTCACGGCAGTTTTCTCATCTTTAAAAAATACTCTATGCTTTAAGTATTGCCCTTTTGCAATATATCGCAAGGCAGTAGGGCAGTCCAAACGACCATAAATTTTGTTGCCTTTGTGTCCGCCCAAAGAACCCTTTTGCTCGCTTAAATATTGCTTGCCTTGGCTATTTATTAGTTTGTACATTGTTGTTATAAATAATGCTAATACTTTATTTTATTTACAAATGAATTACTTTTATTTGTCATAACAAACTAATTTTATGCAAAAAAACTCAGAGCAACTTTCCGTTTAATTTAATCCATACAATTGCCTAAGGCAGAAGCAATTTATACTATGGACTACACAGCGTGCCAAGCAGGCTGATTGACCACCGCAATCCATCAAAAAAAGAAGCTTACATTATTGTGAATATTCAAAAATAAGTCCAGCATAAAACATTCTTTCATCTACAACAACACTTTTATCCGGATAAAAGTGTATTCAAACAACTAAACTGAATCACTTTTTCCCTTTAGGAGCAGGATCGGTAAGTTCTGGAATAGCTCCACCAGCAACAGCCCAAAAATATAGACTTGCAACACTGGCGTAGGGCGCAAATTTACGATGATATTTGGCAAACAATTCTCTTGTTATTTTACGATGACGGAAAATCATACGCATACCTCGCAAAATTGCTAAATCGCCATAACTCATAATATTTGGGCGTTGCATCGAAAATAACATCATCATTTCGGCAGTCCACACGCCAATGCCGTTTAGTTTTGAAAGTTCGGCACACACATCGTCGTCGTTCATGTTGTAAAGAGCATCAATGCTAAATTCTCCATCCATAATTTTTTTCGATACGCTTTGCATGTACTCTACTTTTCGGAACGAAAGTCCGTAGCTTTGCAAGTGTTCGGCTGTGCAGCCACAAATAGAAGCAGGAGTTATTTCGCCTAATCCATCAACTATTCTGAGCCAAATTGTTGTGTGAGCTTTTGTTGAAATTTGCTGAC
>CAYJBL010000138.1:0-5159 GCA_964368115.1 uncultured Bacteroidales bacterium | reverse complement strand
GGCAGTAGTTGTAAGGGCTTAGGTTTGGGCGCGCTGCTGCCAACGGGTCCACACTCAGCCAGCTACTCAAATCGCTATCGTAGTAGCGTGCGCCAAAATAGGTGTAGTTGGTTTCGTTATCGTGCTCCTTGGCGGTAAACTTGTAGCGGCTATCGAACCAATCGTTGCGCTGCGATACAAATATTTCACCAAATGGTAGGTATTGTATGTGCTGCACTGCAAGCCTTTCGTGATTATTTATTAATATATCGGTCATTTTACACAAAATTATTTATTCATCTTCAATATGTTTAAAGAAAATATCATATTCAAGTTGCCTTAATAATTCATCATTTTCATAGTATAATATACAACCCATTCGAGGATGATCAAACGCAAAACCGAAACCATCTTTAATCCCCATTTTATATTCCTGAAAAGCATAAGTAAATGCGTACCGCGCTTCTATGACCAAACCATTTACAGTATCGTTTACAAAAGTCATTTTAATATAAAAGTCCCCAAATGGTTGTATTACTTCTCCATCTATAAATCCCCTAAACTGCTCTTCAATTAATTTACCCGAACTTCTCGTTGCTTTCCCTGTCGAAAACTCAAAATCACCTTGCTTTAATTTATTTTTATAACACCCTTTCGCTACTAAAAATAAATCTTTATCTTTTTTCTTTAATTCTTTTTTTGAAATATTATACAAACGATAGTATCCATCGTCAAGACTATCTACTAAAATGAGTCTTTCCATTGTCCAAGCCGTCATATATTTTATATAATTTGCCTCTGGAATGCTATCAGCATAAATTACTCCAAAAGAATCTTCATCTTCAAAATTTAATGCTATTTTTATATACATTGCTGTATCCTCCAAATAAAGATCTATCGTATCTTGTTGACAAACAGGATCAACTTTTCTTTCTTGTGCACCTAAAAAATAACATATTGTATCTTGCTGACCAACAATCAATGCTGGCTTCAATATCATAAAAAATATAATTATTAGTATTGTTTTCATAATCATTACAAAATATATCCGTCAGGTTAATTATTTAATATTAAAGCCACTTGGCAGTCCGCGTAAGCCAGCAGACCAATATGCTACTGTTTTATATTTTTTTGAGATCTTTGACTTCTTCATAATTGGAAAATAAAATCCATTTTCTATCCAGCAATTAAAATTTTTCTCTTTGTTTATTGGAATTAGTTTATTTTTTTTTACCAGCAATGGAAAATTGTTAAAAAAAGTATATTGCTGATATCTATTATGGTCATTTATCGAGAAATGACTTACTGAATCATATTCCCAAATAAATCTATAGTAAATAGGACCATCTTTTATTACTATAATACTATTTTTAATAGGTTTATATTGATTAAAATGAATTATTTTATTGATAGTATCGTAAGTGCCATAGCTATATTCATGGAGTAGTTCATAAGAATCTTTGTGTTTTATATAACTTTTTAACAGTACAGGATAATGTTGGTTATATTCTTGTTTTTCAGAATAAACACTAACTTCTATTGGATTTATCCTTTTTGATGAAATGAAAATTGTATCATTATTTGTATAGTAATAACAAGTATCAGTTTTATTTTCATAATCGAACATAAAACTAACACTACAAATTGAGTCGTTTATTAATTCAAATTTACCAAAATTATTTTTGCCGTAATATATTTGCGAGTAAGTAGATATATAAAACAACATAGTGATAGAATATATAATTATATGTTTCATCGCTTATTTATTAAATATAATTGAATGACCTTCTTTATTCCAATATCTGCTATACTCCATCCGATTAGTAAACTTATGATAGGTATTGTACATAGCAGGTAAGACATAAGTATCTAAATTTGTTTTTTTATAATTGAAGCTATTGTCGTTTGTCATTGTTTTTCAAAAAAAATAATTTTTCATCTTTTTCATTTCCTGTATTCTGTGTAAAAACTGTATCAATAAACGGACTACAATCTTTAATTAAACTAATTTCTCCTTTTTTACTTATTTTATATGATGTCGAATACATAATATTATAATTTCTTTTTGTATCATAACACTCTATCTGTACTCTAAATATATCACCAATATACAAATAATTATTAACTTTTAAATACTTAGTTTGATCATTTAAAACAGTATCTAATTCAAATGAAAATTGAAAATTAGAAGAATATATCTCACTATAAATACTTTGATTATTAGTTATAACAATTAGACACTCTTTCTCAAAATACTGCTTAAAAAAATCATCTTTAAATACATCTTCTAAAATCTTTATAAGAACTGAAACTTTTGTATCATTCTCATTATTATTAAATTTAGATTTACAAAAAAAAGAAATTATTAAGGCCAACACACACACACAAATTTTCATAATCAATTCCCTTTTTGGATTTTTTGTATTAAATCTTTTGCTTGCTGTTTTTGTTCAGCAGTTGCTTTTATATTTGTCATTTGTCCAAAACCATTAAATTTATATTTTGCTCCACCGCGCTGTCGCCAATCTCCATTTGCTTGCTTTTCAAAAGTAAATTCTCTACCACCAAAACATCCATCTTCTGAATCTGAACTAGTGCTTAATGTATAATTAGTTTCATAATGTTGCATAATTGATGGCATCTGTAATAATTTGAGGGTAAATATAATAAATTATTCCAAAAACTACTTGCAGAAGGCGATTTTTTACCCGAATGCAAAGCATCATGCCTTAGAAATATGTATTGCTTTGCCTTACTCACAAAGGCATGTTTCTCGTTTTTCCGCGTCGTCTATGTGAGAAATTTCACAGCAAACCTATCTTTACAGAATATATTCCTTTCTAAAATTTATCTTTTCCTGGGAAAGAATATTTCTCTTTTGATTCTTCTTCAGAAAACATGAAAAATTTCCCAATTGCCTCGGTGCAAAGCACATTGTCATTATCATAAATACTTACTTGAATTTCTGCAATATTGCGTTTTATTGCAATTTCTTTTGCAATTATTTTTATTTTCCCTTTTTCTGAATTTAGAGGCTTTTTATATTTGCAATTTAATTCCATTGTAACAGCTGTTCTTCCGTGTTTTACACAAATAAACCACTCTGCTGTTTCATCCATTAATGTAGCTTGAATCCCTCCATGAACAACCCCAATCCAACCATCATACTCAATTTTTGGCTGCCATTCACACCAAACTGAATCTTCATCTGTGTGAAATTCCATTTTCAACCCGCTTTTATTTGTTGGACAACACGCAAAACATCTATATCCCGAGTATCCAGAAGTAGAATCTATAAAAGGATTATTTACTTTTCTCATATATTATTATATTATTAATTCAAACTGATTTTTATCGTGTCCTTAATATTATTCATCTCTATTTCAACAAAATAAATACCTTTACTAAGATCACTAATATCTATTCTGGTATCTTCAGATTTAATCTCTAATATTTTGACACAATTACCGTTTATATCTAACATTCTAAGTTTAGCATTATTTGTAGGAATACTAACATTTATAAATCCACTTGTTGGATTTGGATATACATAAATATTATTTACACCTATATTAGAATTATTATCTATTTCAATATTTGCAACATGCGCATTTGGATCTAGCATTGCACAAGTTTGAGCTCCTGTATTATTAGGATCTAACCAAGTCTTTAGTTGTCTATCACTACTTGTGCCATTCGATTCCCAGTGGTAAGATAATTTCCCATAATAATCAGGACGAGTTGGATAATCACAGTATGAACTCCCTACTGTTAGCCTTCCTATTACAAGCCTATTGAGATCGAAAATTGGAGAACCAGACGAGCCTCCTTCTGTAACTCCGTGCCCATTTTCTGTTTGCGACCAAATAACTCGCCAATGTGCATTAGTTGCTCCGACAGCTTCAACAGATTGGTATGTCGAAGTTGTTATATATGTTTTGTAAGTTGATATTTTCTTTATATCGCCACTTGGATGATGTATGCTTACACCACTACCACTTGTTTCTGGCGTGTTTCTCCATCCATTATAAACAACACCGATTTCTTTTAATTCCTCTGGTGTTGTACTTAATTCTAAAAGTAGAAAATCTGACCCTCCATGATTTGGTCCACTTGATAATTTAGTACACCCAGTAACCGATTGTTTTGCCGGATTTATATATGGATTTTGACATGATTTACTTTCATAATTAAATGAAAAAATCCACTGATTGAAATCTGAAGCTGTAGACGTTTCTGCACAATGGTCAGCGGTTAAAAAATAAGGTGTTCTATCATTGCTTGTATTATTTATTACAGTTCCCGAGCAATATCCAGCATACCAACCATCTACACAATATATGTGAGCAACTCCCTTTTGTTCATCTCTCCAATTTTCTCCTTCCGAGCAATTTACATTTACATTACATGCATCTGAAGCTCCAAATCCTGTGTTTTTTGCTGAATTTGTATCAAAAAGATCTTCTCCTATATATATATATGAATATGCTGATAATTCTATCTCTACTCCTTTTTTATCTATATTTTTTGGTGCGATGTATTCTATTATAACATCATTACTTTGTATTACACCTATTGCATACTCTTGTTGTTTTAAATTATCACTATTATCATATGGTCCAAAAACACTATTCTTTTCTACATCGTATACAAATAGCTCAGCTTTTTCTGGGATAATAAATTTATCAAAATGTAACGCGCAAGATTTTGCACCTTCACTTGATATTCTTACTCTCCAAATTTGAGTATCATTATCTATATCATCCCAAGTTCCCGAGTTTTGCATATTGATATTTAATGGTAATAATCTACCAATACGCATCATTTGTCCATTTTTTTCATTCTCAGAATCTTCTTCGATTATCAACTCTATATTTGGTGGTGGAATTTGAATATGATCTACTTCATTAAGAATTGTTTCTACATTAAATGATGCTGGATATAAGTTCGTGCTTTGAGAAAATGTATTAATATTCATTACAAATAAAAATACAATTAACGAAATAATTGTGTTCTTCATTTTTTTGATAATTTGATTGCAAACATAGAAAAAAATAACGATTTAATAAATCTAATTATTCAAAATCAAAATCTAGCTTATTATTAAAAACGATAGTATATATTTGCAAAATATGGGACTAAAAGTAATAGAAACATCAGATGGCTCAAAAACACTATTT
>CAYJBL010000137.1:0-5166 GCA_964368115.1 uncultured Bacteroidales bacterium | reverse complement strand
AGCGATGTTCGAAATATTAGCGTTTGCGAAGGCACTAACGAGACATCTGTAATTAACGAATTAGCTACAGGAATCACCATTTCTGACACAGAAGCAAATGAACATACTGTTGCATTATCTTGGAGTATATCTGATTACAATCCAAACAATCCAGATAATTATATAGCTATTGGAACTTTTAATTTACCTGAAAACGTAATACAAACCTACCCTATAACAACACTAGAAGTTACCGCAACTGTTATAGTAAACGAAAATATCGAACCTATTTTCAATATTACAACCAACTACATAACAGGCGGACTTGCTGATGATCTCCCTACTACATCTAACAACGGAATCGAAGGAACTTGGAATCCATCTACAATTTCAACTGATATTGAAGGCGTAACAGATTATATTTTTACTCCTAATGCAGATATATGCTCTTATTCAATAACTATATCAATTACTGTTTTGCCACAAATTGCAGAAATTGACGTAAATAACGATGTTCAAAATATAAGTCTTTGCGAAGAAACTAGCGAAACTTCTGCAATTGCCGAATTAGCCTCAGAAATCACTATTACTGATACAGAAGCAAATGAGCATACGGTTAACCTAACTTGGGATATTCCAAATTACAATCCTAATAATATTGGTGAATATACTGCAATTGGAACTTTTAGTTTACCTGAGAACGTAAATCAAACAAATCCAGAAACAATACTTGAAGTCTCTGCTACTGTTACTATTAACGAAAATATTGAACCAATTTTTAATATTACAACTAGCTATAATGTTGGAGATATTGCAGATGAACTTCCAATAATTTCTGAAAATGGAATTGAAGGAACATGGAATCCTTCAATTATTTATACAGATGCCGAAGGTTTTACAAATTATACTTTCACACCTAACGAAGATTTCTGTTCGCACTCAATAACAATCTCTATTAGAGTAATTTTAGAGACATCAATTAACGAATCCATTATAAATTCAAATATTGAAATTTATCCTAATCCTTCAAATAATGGTTTTATTAACATAAGAAATAATCAATCGAACAAATACCAACTTATTTCGATAGATGGCAGAACTATTAAAACTGGAATAATTGAAAACCAAACAATAAGCTTATCAGACTTAAATAATGGAAATTATATACTTGTTGTAGATAATATTCAACATAAAATTGTGATAGCTAAATAAAATAATATTTTTTACTCGCTTAAATGCTTACTAGAAGATTAAATCTAGTAAGCATTTTTGTTTTGTCATTTAAAATTTATTTAAATTTACGGCATAAAATTTCACATGTAAATGTCCACTAGCAATCTCACTTTACTCGAGCTAAATAGGTTTATTAAGCAGACTATTGAGCAAAAATTTGACCACCCTATTTGGGTTGTTGCAGAGATTAACAATATTAATTTACATCGCAGCGGACATTGCTATATCGAGCTAGTACAAAAATCTATACAATCTGATAGTATTGTAGCCCAATCTAAGGCTGTTATTTGGTCGAGTATTTATCCTCAAATAAGCATGCATTTCCATAATGTAACAAATACTGAACTTAGAAAAGGTATGAGTGTTTTATTAAAAGTAAGTGTCGATTTTCATGAGCTTTATGGTTTTTCTCTCAACATTCGCGATATTGACCCAAATTATACTCTTGGAGATTTAGAAAGACGCAAAAAGGAGATTATTGATAAGCTTCGAACCGAAGGTGTTATTGATATGAATAAAGAACTTGAAATTCCGCCTGTTATTCAAAAAATCGCAATAATATCTTCAAATTCAACTGCTGGATACGGTGATTTTATTTCACAACTCAACAACAATAAGTATAAATATAAATTCGATACAGAACTTTTTGAAGCTAATATGCAAGGTACTAACACTGAAATATCTATCATAAATGCATTAGATAATATTCACTCAAGCGAAACAAATTTTGATGTTGCAATAATAGTTCGTGGCGGAGGTTCTAAAAGCGACCTTAACTACTTCGATAATTATAATATTGCTTATCATATTACACAATTCCATATTCCTGTACTTACAGGTATTGGTCACGAACGCGATGACTGTATTACTGATATTGTCGCTTGCAAAAAACTAAAAACCCCTACTGCTGTCGCAAATTTTATTATTGAAAATAATTTAAGTTTTGAAAATAACATTGATCGGCTAAACGAGAATATAATCAAAGAAGCTAAAGACTATATTCATACAAACAATTTATATATTGCAAATCTATGTATCGAACTAAGCCAAACAAAGGATATTATCACGTCTCAAAAAGAATATCTAAATAATCTATATTATAAAATTAAAAATAGTTCGAAAAGTATTTCTTTTTTTGGCGAAAGACAATTGGATATATATAAAGAAAAACTATCGCTTTTATTCAAAAGAAGTATTAATGAAAAACAAAGCGAAATAACTCACAAACAAAATTTTACAAAAAAAGTATTTTCTCATTCATTAAGTAAACACAATAATATTTTACTATCACTCGAGAAACATATAGACTTAGTTAGTCCTGAAAAAATCTTAAAACGTGGTTATTCTATTACAAAACTAAACGGCAAGCATATAAACTCTAATACAAAATTAAAACAAGGCGATACCATTCAAACATGTTTTGCCGATAAAATTATTGAAAGTAAAATTAGTAAGTTATGAAACGAACATGAAAAATATTCGTTGTATATTTGACACAATACAAAGTTTCGATTAAGCGAGTGCAATTGAACTTGTTCATAATTGCCAAGCACGAGAAACTTATGCAATGATATTTTTCATCGAGAGTTCCATACGACCCATGAGATAATAATAAAAAAATAACGTATGAAAATCAATAAATTATTTATAACATTATGTTTCACAATAATTTCTACATGTTCATTTGCATGGGTAGGAAAATCTGATAGTACAGTATATGTTGGGTTATGGGGCGGAATATCTCACTCAAATATCTTTGGATATTCATCTACTGCATCGGCTTTAAATCTATACGCTGGTGGACTTTCATTTTCGTACCAACCAAATAGAGAAATAACATTCCGCTCGGGTATCGGATTATTACAAAAAGGGTTCAACGATATTCTTATCACAGATAATATTGATAATGATTCTATAGAAACTGACTTTATTTTCAATTATATCAATGTTCCTTTAAGTGTTTCCTTAAATCTTGGCAGAAAAGCATTTAATGTATATATACTTGGTGGTATTGACTTTGATTTTTTATTAGATTATAAAAATCAACTTAATTACAGTCGCTTAAACTTTGGCTTTCACATTGGTGGTGGAATTGAATATAGGTTAAAACCAAATATCATTTTTTTTGCCGATGCAAAACGCATGCACGGAGTAAGAAATATTTTTAATATTAATGATAAATATGTAGGAAAATATCGAAATATCACTGCATCGGTCGGCGTTCGCTTTGGGATACCAATACGAAAAACATATTACGATTAAATAAATTTTATCTCTTTCTTACTTACATTACCCATACCCAAACATCATCTGTCGAATGTAGCTCGCTATATCTGTATCCATTCCATTCAAATGTTTTTAAATTTTCTGGGTCTGTAATATTATTATCAATCATATAACGAATCATCTCTCCCCTTGCCATTTTTGTGTAAATCACAACTTGCTTTAACTTATCGTTTTTAAATTGTAAAAATTGAAAATCAATTAGTTTCACGGCTTTCTTTACATCTTTCCAATGAAAAGCATTTTGCTCTTCTTTCGACGCTAAATAAAGCAATGTCCCTCCCATTTCATTCACATCATTTATTAAGGTCTGTGTCTGATAATTACGCCAATATTTATCTACCCTTTCATCGCTCCCAGCCAACCTTACACCACCCTCCATTCTATATGGTTTTATAGTATCGTGTGGTCGTAATAAACCGTAAAATAATGAACTTATTCGAACATGATTTTGCAAATAAACTCTCTCCGATTCCGAAAATTCTATATCTTTTTTAATATGCTTATAAACTACACCGTCGTACGAATCTATTGCTGCAACTTGTTTGCCCGACTCATCGAAGAAAGAGTTAAAACGAGTATACAATTCATTTGCCAATTGCGTACTTATTCCAAATATATCTTCCAGTTCATGAGTAGAATATCGCAACATAAGAGACGCAATATGCTTAGTCTGTTCCATAAAACGCGGTTCGGTAAGCATATTTTTAACGCAAGTTTCAATATCTGCGCGCATTGTTTTTGCTGGTGAGATAAGTGCTATCATAAGTTTGATTATTCTATAATTGTTGCAACAATTTTACGCCCACTCGCACGATTGCGGAACTCGCAAAGATAAATCCCCTGCCAAATTCCCATATTGAGGCGACCATTTGTGATTGGAATTGTGAGACTCGCCCCAACAATGCTACTCTTTGCGTGCGCTGGCATATCATCTGCTCCTTCACAAGTATGAGTATAATAATTCTCTCGCTCCTTTACGAGTCTATCAAATATCGCTCCCATATCCACCTGAACATCAGGATCAGCATTCTCGTTTATAGTAAGCCCTGCCGAAGTGTGTTGAATAAATAGGTTCAACAATCCAAGCTTGGGCAACTGTTGCAAATTCTGCAACACTTCATCTGTCACAAGATGAAATCCTCTACCTCGCGGGCGTAGTGTGAATTCTGTTTGTTTTATCATTGTAATGTATTTTCAGTTATTCGGAATTTCCAAACAGTTGAACTATTAAGTATTTCTAAACACTTCAAAACAACTATATTCTATTCCTCAAAATCATCATCTCGCACATAATGATCCCTATATATTTCCACATAATCAACTGCAGCTTGAGGGTCTACTGTGTAAAGATAAGCACACAAGCGTTTAAATAAAGCCAGCCCATCATCTGTTCCTGCAAAATCAAGAACACCGTCAAGTGTGCGACAAATCTCTTCAACATCACACTCTTTACGTCTGATAATACCATCAACGATCGGAGTGTACTGTAAAATGCTTATCTTCTGCAACTCCACTATTTGATCGGCTATTTTGTATATATTATCTAGCATATATTATTTTTTAATATAGTAACCACCTGTCTTATCTGCTCCTATAAACACAATTCTGTCATTTACTTTAAGAGATCTTATATATCTCTCCACCGTGGTCTGACTTTTTCCTATTAAT
>CAYJBL010000136.1:0-5192 GCA_964368115.1 uncultured Bacteroidales bacterium | reverse complement strand
CGTTATCACGAATTGATCCTCCAGGTTGAATTACAGACTTAATCCCCTCATTATTTGCTATTTCTATACAATCAGAGAATGGAAAAAATGCATCTGATGCCATTACCGCCCCATTTAAATCAAAACCAAAATTTTTCGCTTTTTCAATTGCTTGTTTTAATGCGTCTACTCTTGAGGTTTGCCCTGTCCCACTTGCTAATAATTGAAAATTTTTAACTAAAACTATTGCATTAGATTTTGTATTTTTCACTAATTTGTTTGCAAAAAGTAAATCTGCTATTTCTTCTTTACTTGGAGCTATTTTTGTTACAAGTTTAATATCTTCTGTTGTTTCAACTTTAATATCTCTATCTTGCATTAAAACACCGTTTAATATTGTACGGAATCCTATTTTTTGAAGTTTATTATTTTTTTGAATTAAAATAATTCTGTTTTTCTTTTGTTTTAAAATTTCTAAAGCTTCAGTAGTATAATCTGGAGCAATAATAACTTCAAAAAATATTTTATTTATTTCCCCTGCTGTTTCGTGGTCAACAATTTTATTTGTTACTATTATTCCTCCGAATGCAGAAACTGGATCTGCTGCAAGAGCTGCCTTCCACGATTTTAATAACGTACCCTGCGATGCTATACCACAAGCATTATTGTGTTTCAAAATCCCAACTGTGACCTCTGAAAACTCATCTATTAAACACACAGCAGCATCAATATCTAGTAAATTATTATAACTAATTTCTTTTCCGTGTAATTGTTCAAACATTTCATCAAAATCACCAAAATAATAAGCTGATTGATGTGGATTTTCTCCATATCGCAACACACGTTTTTGTGATTTAGAAACTTTTAATTCTGATACTTCGTTATTATCTAACCAATTAAATATAGCTGTATCATATCCAGAACTTATTCCAAAAGATTCTTTTGCGAACTGTTTTCTTGTTTCAATATCTGTTACACATTTATTTTCTTCCAATAAGCTGTGTAATCTGTGATACTGACCAAGATGCGAAATAACCAAAACATCTTTGTAATTTTTAGCCGCAGCTCTAATCAACGAAATTCCGCCAATGTCGATTTTCTCAATAATTTTAGCTTCATCGGTCTCTTGCTCAACAGTTTTCTCAAAAGGATATAAATCTACAATTACTAAATCTATTTCTGGAATATCGTATTTTTCAACATCTTCTTGATGTTCGTAACTATCTCTAATCGCAAGGATACCCCCAAAAACTTTTGGGTGCAGAGTTTTTACTCGCCCATCTAATATAGAAGGATACCCTGTCATATCTTCAATTTTTGTTGCTTTTACATTCAAAGATTCTATAAAAGAATACGTACCACCTGTCGTGTATATTTTCACACCAAAGCTATCTAAACATCTTATTATTACATCTAAACCATCTTTGTTGTATACCGAAATTAGTGCTGATTTTATTGTTTTTTGCATTTGTTTATAGTTTTTTCATTTAATCACAAAGGTATAAATATTTCAAAAAATATACTTTATGATTTTCTCTGTTTTTCTAATATTTGTAAATTCTCTATATTACCACAATTTAGTTCAAATTTCACACAAGTTATTAACTTATGCCAACCGTAATTGCCTGCTGCACCTGGATTAATGTGAAGCAAATCTAATTCTTTATCACGCATTACCTTTAATATATGCGAATGTCCTGAAATAAAAAGATTTGGTGGATTTTTGACAATCTCAGATTTCACATGTGGAGCATACTTTTTTGGATAACCGCCAATATGTGTAATCCAAACACTTACGCCTTCGATTTGAAATCTTAAGTGTTCGTGCGTTCGGATTCTAATTTCGTGAGAATCAATATTACCATATACGGCTCTAAGTTTATTTTTTGCTTCTAATCGGTCTAAAATCTCCTCTGAACCTATATCCCCAGCATGCCATATCTCGTCAATATCAGAAAAGAATTTTTCTATTTCTTTATCCAAAAACCCATGCGTATCCGACAATAATCCAACCCTAAGCATACTTAGATTTACTTCTCAAAAACATCTTTTACTGTTTTACTTATTTCATTTGCTGCCGCTCCTTTTAGCTTATCCAAATATCTAAAATAAGTAAATTCACTATTCATTTTAGCTGCTATATCGTCTGCCTTTGCTTTATAACTATCTGTATCATCCAGTTTTGCATAAATTTCTTTATCCATATTGCGTTGTAAAATTTCAACTTCTGTTAATGAACTTCTAATTTCATTATTTATTATGGACTTAATCATTTCGAAATTTTTATGATTTAATACAACTTTAATTCTACCTAGTGCATCTGCATTCATTGGAGATAAACACCATATTCGCCATGTGTCATCGTTAATAAATTCATCAAAACTTACGTTTAAATCTTCTTCTAAATACTTTAATAAGTTTAAAATTGATTGACGCGCACTTATCATTAATCCTAAGCCATATTTTGCTTTTTCATCGCTTTCCCACGCCCAAACAATTTTCTTTGCAGTAATATATCCTTCTTTTCCAATGAGATTATTCATCAGCGATGCTGCAAAAGTCATTTTTGTTTGACCAGCATTTACAATTGCAAATTTCTCATATTCCATTTTCTCTAAATCATACAAAAGCTCTTCTTCTGATTGTGCGTTAGAGTATTTTTCTACATATAAACCTGTATTTTTATAAACTATATCAAATAACGGATCTGCGGCTTCGTGTATAGGCTCCATTATATCCATATAGTCTTCGCTAACAATCTTCCACAATAATCTTTCTTTTTCTATAATTATTTGAGCTTCTAGCATCGAATCTGTTTGGTTTGCTACATCAAATACTTTTTCGTATGCAGCTTCTGCACGTTTTCTGTATTCTGCTTTCTTTACTTCATCATATGGAATTTGATATTGTTGCACAAATTCTTTTACACTTGGGATTCTTGGGGATGTGCTCTCTGCTACTTGCTCTGGTTGCTCCTGATTTTGCGGCTGACTATTCATCCCTTGCATTGCTAATTTCGTAACTAAACCTGAAAATTCTTCTGCTAAGCCAGATTCTGTAAATTTTATATAAAAATCTGCTACATTATCTATTGAGCTTCCAAATTCATTTGCTCTATTTATCCAATCTTGAACTTCGGCACTTAATTGAGCGTTATCGGTTGAGTATGCACTAAATGTTCCGATATAGCCGTTCAACATATCTTTTATTAAACTATCCATTATTCAACCTCCTCATTAATAAATTCATATTTTCCATTACTATCTCTTGGTGGCACAGCTATTTCAAGTGAATTTTTAAATAATTTCATATCTTCTGCCCCTACTGCTCTAATTTCGTTTTTCTTTGCCAAAAACTCATCCCACTGAGCATTTAATTGCTCGTCAACAAATTTCGTCACTGCATCAAAACTAAAACTATCTATTGCCGCAACCTCTTGGATAAATCTGTTGTATCCAGAATCGGTTTCCATAAACATATCTTTTACATATTGCTTATTTGCAATATCTTGCATATCTAAACCAACAAAAGCTTTCGTATTTTCTTTTATCGAATTTAATACATTGTTTTTGTCTGTTTCGTCCGAGAATGCATGCAATGCCAAGAGTTGAATAAATTCTACATGCAAGTTTCTTAATGATTCTATTGGCAACAGATACTTCATCTTCTCTTTTAATGCTGTTTGCTCATATCCTGTCGCATACATTTCGTTTATGTCGGATTCGATGTCTTGTATTTTTTTCTCATAAACTTCTGCAAGTTTTGGCATATCCATTTCCTTTGCTGCTTGTAACAAAGTTTGGAACCTATCTTTCATCAATGCTTCGGATTGTGCTAAATATAAGGGAGAATTTTTCATTTTCTCCATAGCTTCCTCTGGACTTGCACATTGTTTTAATAAGTCTATTATTTTCTCGCAAGCCTCTGCTTGATTTTTGGTAAATTTATTCTTTGCAAAACGATCTCTTTGCAATTCATATAAATATACCATTTTTTCGTTGTCTGTCATAGTATATAAATTTTGATTTTCAACAAATATACAATTTTCAAGCAATTTAACAATAAAAAAACGAGAATAGTATTTTGTTTTTTCTATTCTCGTTTTATTTAAATTTATCTAATAATTATCCCAACTATTGAAGTTTAGCCGATAAAATAAACTCAAACCCATTTGTAGACCCGAGCCATTACTTGATGCAGTATAAGAACTCACAACTCCTCCATTTTGTGAAATAAAAATATTCGAATTTTCCCATACTGTGTTTAATCCCAAGTAATAATCGATATAAAAACCTATTCCTATATTTGATTTAAAAATATAATCTGCTCCAAATCCATTTACAACGCCAAATGAGAAGGCTCTTTTCATTGAAAAATCACCGATTATTCCTTCTACATTATGCAAAGGAGAACTATATATCGCACTATAAGAATGATTATAACAATATGCTCCAAAGAATCCATTTTTTATATAAATACTAAAGTCGTATATTCTCAGCATACTTGTTCGTGTAGCAATAGAAATAGGTATAGCATGATAAAAAAAATTATCTATTCCACTCACATCAAATAATGTGATATTTCTAGGTAGCCAACCAATATTGAATTCTGCAGATACTATTCCATCAAAATCAAATGTACCAACTACCCCAAACGCAAGAGTTATAGGGGAGCTATCAAATCTTAAGGATCGATTATCTTCAATATGAATTCCATCTTCTCCATATAAGCTTCCATAAATACCAACATTTAAACTCTGAGTCTTTGCACTTACACTAAATATAATAAATGTAATTACTAATATCGATTTTTTCATTTGTTATTTTTTTATTATCTCAACCTCACAATAAGATTAAATGCTTGTTTTTCTAAATCAACTCAAAAGTGTATTATTTTTTCAACTTTAATTTATAAAACAAATTCAAACCTATTTGTAAGCCCGAACCATTACTTGATACTGTATAATATTTCACTGTTCTTCCATTTTGTGAAATATAAATATTGGAATTTTTCCATACTGTATTTAATCCTGAATAATAGTTCACAAAAAAACCTAAACCAATATTTGATTTAAATGTATAATCGACTCCTAAACCATTTATGAAACCATAAGATATATTTTCTACGTAGGTAGTAGGAGCAATAAAAGCGGCACCTACAGATGTTCCAATGCGTCCACATCCACTACCTCTTACAAATGCTGCTGAGAATCC
>CAYJBL010000135.1:0-5263 GCA_964368115.1 uncultured Bacteroidales bacterium | reverse complement strand
TATTTGATTCTACTGGTATTAGCGAAGTTGTAAAGAAATTGTAAATTTCCTTTGTATAGTCTATATCGTTTTGAGGCGACATATACCATTGGTGTTCTCCTCCTGTTACTTTTATATGTGCTGTACGCACTGTACTATCTGCATTTGTATAAAGAAATTTTTCTGCTGTCAAGCCATCATTTTGAGAATCTGGGTAGTCTGTAATAATTGCTTCGGAAGTAGTTTCATTATGCTCATTCCAAAAGGCAATACACTCATCAACACCCATTCCGATACTGAATGAGCCAAAACCAACGCTAGATAAATCGAGAGTTGGATTAGTATACGAAACAACAGTATCTTCTGTTCCATGTATCTGTAAAACATCTACTGCGCTGTTTGGAGTTTGAGTAATAAACTCTCCTATTGTTCCACTTACCGATGCTATTGCAGTAATGCGATGCGGATACTCTATTGCTAATTTATTACACATAAAACCTCCTGCCGAATAACCGATAAAAAATACAGAATCTGTATTAATATTTAAATTTACTGTTGCTGCATCTAAAATAGACATCATAAATCCAGCATCATCTACATTTTCATTCAGAATAATATCTCCTAAAAATGGTATGTTTTTAATTCCGATACCCGCGTTCCAAACTGCTCCTAGATCCACTGGTATTGGTATACCAGAATCATCGAATGGTAGAGCCTGTGGAGACATAACTATCCATGCATGTTCTTCTGAAATCTCTTGTAAACCCAAATGTGAATATTCATCCATTGTTCCACCCAATCCATGTAGAAAAAATACTATTGGAGATGAATTTTCTTGATCATATGAACCTGGAATATATTCAATATATTCTCTTTCAATACCATCTACCATCATTGTTTTAGTTGTTTCTTGTCCAATTGCAAAACACGATAGGCCAATAAATAATGCTGTGTAAAATGCTGTTTTCATACTATTTAAGATTTTGTTAATTTATTATTTTCTTTAGATTTTGTTGGACGTATTATCAAGAATATTCCAAGCAATATAAATGGGACACTCAGTAATTGACCTACTCTTATTAGGTCTGTCCAAACTTCGAATTCTGCTTGTTCTGTTTTTGTAAACTCGATAATAAATCTGAATGTAAACAGAACTATCAAAAACCAACCAAGCATTACTCCATTTTTCCAACCTGATGCATATTTTCGGTACACAACCAGAAATATGGCAAACATGATAAAGTAAAAAATTGCCTCATATAATTGAGTTGGATGACGAGGCACCCAAAAATCTGCTAAGCATTGTAAGTCTGTCGCGTCACATGCTCCTTTTGATGCTTCAATTGCAGAGTGATAATCTGGTGAATTTCTTAAAAAATTAAATCCCCAACTTACATTTGTCGGGTTTCCTAATATTTCTGAATTCATTAAATTCCCAAGTCTCACCATACCCCCTGCAAGTGGAATTATTAAAATTATTCGATCCAATATTGCCAAATATGGAATTTTATATTTACGTGTAAAAAGCCAAATTGCGATCAATATTCCAATTGCTCCACCATGACTAGCGAGTCCTCCCTCCCATATTTTCAGAATTTCTAATGGATTTGTTAGATAATATCCAGGGTCATAAAACAAGCAGTGTCCTAATCTCAAACCTACTACAACTCCAACAATTATATATATAGACATTACATCAATTCGCTCTTGCGGATACGACTCACCGCGCATAATTTTTGATAGTATTATATATCCTAACAAAAATCCAAACGCCAGCAAAACCCCGTACCAGCCGACACTAAAACTACCCGTTGAAAAAAGAATTGGGTCTACATTCCAATTGATAAAAAGTAAATTCATTACTATAATTTTCACAAAAATAGGTAATAATAATCTCTTTTTATCAAACTTTTAATAATTTCTCATTAAATATAAAATTTTTCTATTCTGTTTTTTACGTCATTGCGAGAAGCAACGCGACGAAGCAATCTCTCAATCTCGCCGTTGGCGTGGATATTTAGCCATGCCTACTAAATGCGAAGTAATCCATATTTTTGCAATAAAAAATATTCGTTTCGTCTTCATGCCAGACAGGTACATACTTTTTTAGAACAAAAAAAGTATGCAAAAACGTTTGCCGCTGAATCGTCTTTGGCTAAAATTTACTTCGTTCCGCTGACGAAAAAGAACTCGCTTTGCCCAAACAGCTTTTTCGCTTAATCGCTGCACTCTGCAAATTTCTTAACGCCTATATGCTGATGCGGCTAGCAAGGTGAATGCTACGCATTCAGGTTGATTATTTTGTATTGTGCATACCTCCAGAGATAGCTGCGTCGCTGCGCTCCTCGCAATGACGGCACGTTTTTACGTTTTAGCGAGCAAATGCGAAGTAATACAACCCAAAAGTATATATGCAAAAAAGTATTATTTTTTTACTAATTTTCATGCGTTTACCCTAAGAAGTTATCTATATTTGCAGTTATCTATGAAACGCATATGTAATATCCCTTTGATAACTGTAGTTTGCGCGACTATTATTTCTCTGAGTATTAGTTCGTGCCGACCAACTAAACACATTCCGGAAGGCGAATATTTACTTGCAAATGTAAAATATAATTGTGATAATCCCGAAATAGATCAAGACGAATTACAAACTACAAATAGACAAGAGCCTAATCGAAAATTACTATCAACATTTAGATTACGCTTACTACTATACAATATTGCAAAATCGGGAAAACAAAGAGATGTTAAAGATAAAATTGCAAATGCAGTTGGCGAAGAGCCTGTAATTTACAATGAATCGGATTCTGAGAAAACTATGGCTTATATTAAGTCGTACCTACAATCGCAATCATATTATAGTCCTGAAGTCAGTGTAGAAAAGAAACAAAAGAAAAGGAAAGTAAAATTAAACTATAGTATTAGAACTGGCGTTCCACATGTCATCACAAAATTAGATTACGATATTATCGATTCTAAAATAAGTGAACTGGTACTTTTGGACACAAGCAATTCGTTGATTCACGTTAATCAAAACTTTAACACCGACATCTTACAAGATGAGCGAGAACGAATTGTTAAAATGCTCAAAGCGAATGGATACTACTATTTTTCAGTTAATAACGTTCATTATTACGCAGATACTCTAGAAAACAAACACGAGGTTAAACTTACTGTTGCTATTCGAAGGTCTTTTCAAAAAGATGTCACACAAACTACCGAAACATTTAATTCTCAATATATTCGAAACATATATATTTATGCAAACCATGACCCTCAGTTTTCAATTTTATACAAAGATTTTTATATGTCTGGACTCGACACATTAGTGTATGATGGCTACAATATCATTTATAGTAATACTTTACCACTCAACCCTTCAACACTTGTGCAAGCATGTTTCTTTCACAGAGGCGATAGGTATAATATTGAAAACATAGAGAAAACCCATTTTCATCTTGCTAATTTAAAACAGTTTAAATTAATAAATATTAAATTATTAGTCCCCGACGATCTATTTTTGTTTGCTCAAAAGGTAAAATTTTTGGATGTACATATTTATTTAACACCCCAGAAAAAACAATCATATACCGTTGATTTAGAAGGAATAAGCACATCTGGAAGTGTAGGTATGTTAAGTTCTGTTTCCTATAATAACCGGAATCTTCTCGGCGGAGCACAAATATTTTCACTTAGAGGCGAGTTTTCGTTTCAATCCCTAAGAAGCGAAAGCGATATCTCTGAACGTGGTTCGATATTTAATATTCTTGAATATGGAGGTGAAGCAAACATAAGTATACCGCGATTAATGGTTCCATTTTATGAAAATTACGAATTTATAAAAAACAATAATCCAAAAACAAAAATAAGTCTTTCGTATAATTTTCAGGATCGACTAGAATACACATTAGCAAGAGGTAGCACAAGCTTTGGATACTATTGGAAAGGAGCAAAAAACAAGAACATTACCCATTATGTTAATCTTCTTGAGCTTAGCATTGCAAGAATATCAAATCTTGATGAAGATTTTAAAGAACAAATCGAAAATCTATATATTAGATATTCATATCAAGACCACTTAATGACTGTTTTTAGTTACGACCTTGTTTTCAACAATCAGAACATTAATAAAAACCGAGATTTTGATTATTTATGGTTTAATATAGAAACGAGTGGAAATATTCCTACGGCTATACATAAACTAAGTAAGTTACCTATGGATGGCTCTTCATACAAATTTTTAGGCGTTGAATACTCTCAATTTATCAAAACTGACATTGATTATAGACACTATAAAATCATAAATAAAAAACAAAGTTTTGTTTTAAGAAGTTTCTTTGGTATTGGCATTCCATTTGGAAATTCAACAACAGGTTTACCATTTATCAAAAAGTATTACATTGGAGGAGCCAACGATATTAGAGCGTGGCAAATCAGATCGATAGGCCCTGGATCATATACTTCTTCTATTAGCAACTACGACCAAATTGCAGATATGAAAATAATGCTTAACCTTGAATATCGTTTCGATATTGTTTCTATTCTTGAAGGCGCACTATTTATCGATACTGGTAATATTTGGGCTATCGATAAGCGCGATAATCGAGAAGGAGCGCTATTCGAATGGGATAAATTTTATAAAGAAATCGCAATTGGAACTGGGTTTGGAGTTAGATTTGATATCTCTTTATTTATCGTTAGGTTTGATTTCGGAGTTCCATTATACGACCCTGCATATCCACTCGGCGAGCGATGGTTGAGCAAATTTTCAACCTTAGAACTAAGCGACTTTACTGTCAATTTCGGTATTGGGTATCCTTTCTAAGGATTTGCAAAAAAATTATATAGAACAAAAGAAAGAAACACTAAAAATAATAAAATGAAAACACTAAAAATTATCGCAAACATCGTAGTTAAAAAAGAATTTAACGATACTGTTTATTCTGCTATGACCAAATTAGTAGATTGTACTCGTACTGAATCTGGCTGCATTTACTACGCACTACACCGCGACACAAAAAATCCTTTCAAATACATTATGCTAGAAACATGGGAATCTCAATCTGCTATCGACTCGCACAATGCCAGCGAACATTTTAAGGAGTTTAGCCAATTTGCAAAAGACAAACTTGAATGTATCGAAGTTTCTATTGTTGAGGAAATGTATTAGAAGGATTATTTATAACTTATTCTAAAGAAAAGACCACTCTAAAGATAAATAAAGAACTTAGTTGACTTATTGGATTAAGATCATTATTTTAATTATACTTAGAATAAATAC
>CAYJBL010000134.1:1576-5376 GCA_964368115.1 uncultured Bacteroidales bacterium | reverse complement strand
TAGCAGAAGATATAAAGTTCTCGGCTGAAGAAATGGAAAAACAGATGGATAACACTCTTGAATTACTTAAAAAAACAGAAATTGATGAGAGACTGCAAAATACAATTGATAAATTAGACGAGTTAGCTAAAGAGCAAGATAAGTTATCTCAAGAGACAAAAGATAAAGATATCACAAAAGAAGAACTACTGCAGAAGCAGGATGAATTGCAAAAAGAATTTGACAAATTATCTGATGATTATAAGAAAACATTAGAGAAAAATGAAGAATTAAAAGAACCGATGAATTTGGATTCTTTTGAAAAAGAAATGCAAGAGATTAAAGAACAACAAGAACAATCAAAGCAAGAATTAAATAACAATCAAAAAAATAAAGCGTCTAAATCACAGAAATCTAGCTCTCAGAAGATGCAAGAACTAAAGTCTAAAATGCAAGAAATGCAAGGAGATAATTCTGCATCATCATCACAGGCAAATATGGAAGATGTATCGCAGGTATTAGAAAACGTGATAAGTTTTTCGTTTGCACAAGAAAAAATACTAGTGGAGCAAAAACAATTGAGTGCTAGAGATCCTAGAAATAAAGAATTACTTTTACTACAAAAAAATGCGAGTGATAATTTCGATATAATTCGTGATTCTCTAAATACAATGTCAGCTCGAATCCCACAATTAGCTTCATTAGTAAAGAATGATATTGCACAGATTTATAAGAATCTAAATACAGTAATGGATGCTACTGCTGAAAATAAATATAATTTGGTTGCAAGTTCTCAGCAATTAGTTATGACTTCGGCAAATAATATAGCTCTATTACTTAGCGAGATGTTGCAACAAATGCAAGAGCAATCGGGCAAACCATCAAGTGGAGAAACTCAATGTGGACAAAATCAATCCCAACAAGGAGAAGGAGGAGAACAAAAACAAAGAATGCAAGGTTTGCAACAAGGGATGAAAGATCAGCTTGAAAATATGATTGAACAAATGAAGCAAGGAGGAAAGAAACCTGGCGGGCAAGGAAGCGAGCAGCTTGCTAAAATGTTGATGCAACAAGAAATGATGCAACAAATGCTGAACGATATGATGAATAGCGGAATAAATCCAGAAAGTTCAAAAATACTGAACGAAATTAATAGAATGATGGAGAAAAATCTTAGCGATATTATAAACAATAATATTTCGCAGCAAACAGTAAATCGACAAAAGAATATATTGACCAGGTTATTAAAAGCAGAAAATAGCGAACAAGAGCGAGAATTGGATGAAAAACGACGTTCTAACGAAGCCAAAGAACATAAATTAAGTAATCCTGACGAGCTATTCAAAGAAAAAGAAAGTGAAATCAGATTTAATGAATTATTGAAAATGTCTAATTTGCGTTTGAATAGTTTTTATAAAAAGAAATATAGAGAATACCTAAAAGAACTTGAAAATAACTAAAATATGGAATGTAGTTTTTATGCTGAAGATATTAATATGCCAAATTTTGATGAGCAAGTTATCAAAAATTGGATATTGAAAGTTGTAAATTTACATGGTAAAACTTTAGGTGCGATTAGCTATATTTTTTGTTCAGATGAGTATTTGTTACGAATGAATAAAGAATATTTAAATCATGATTACTATACAGATATAATAACATTTAACTATTGCGAATCTGAAATAATATCTGGAGATATGTTTATTAGTATGGATCGAGTAAAAGAAAATGCAATGGAGTTTGATACAAAAAGTACAGAATTATATAGAGTTATGATACATGGAGTTTTGCATTTGTTAGGATTTGAAGACCATAATGAAGAAGAGATTGAACTGATGAGGATAAAAGAAGAAGAAGCGCTAAGAATGTTATAATAAATAAGAAAAAAATGCTAGATTGTAAAAAAAATATGTATTTTGTGCAGGAAAATTAGCTTTGAGAATGATTGGTTTAATTTTTAAAGCGAGATAATATGTTATGAACCAGAAAAATGAATAAAAAATGAAAAGAACAGTAATTTTAATGTTAGGCTTAGTAGTAAGCGCGGGACTTTTAGTTGGTTGTGGTAATAGTGGTGACACAAAATCTAAAGAGGTAAAAGGAAAAGTTTACGATTCAGGAAAGATTAGTATGCTTGTTCCAGAGGGGTGGAATAAATACAAAGCTGACGAAGGGGCAAATATTGTAACAGTAGTAAAGGGAGCAGCAGAATCAACAGTTCATCCAAAAATAACGGTGCAATTTTCTGAAAATCACATTGTAGATATAGAGAAAATAAAATCAATGTATGATGATGTAGTAGATGCTGAGACTTTAAATTTGGGAGAAAATACTTGGGTTGGCTTTACTGGCAATAGCTTTGGTTATGCTATGGCATCTTATGTAAGCATTGCTGGGAAAAATTCTCTTCAGATTACGATACTTTTTGAGAATATGATGGGAGAAAAACTGAATTTTAAAGACGCAGATGTACAGGCTATTATCGAAAGCATAAAAACTGTAGCTAAATAATTTGCAAAATATAAAATTTCTCTAAAAATAAAGGCAATCTGAAAAAGCGGTTGCCTTTGTTTTAGATACTTACTAAGTAGTATCAAAATAAAAAATGATGAGATAGTTAGTTATTGTATCACTTTGTTTAAAGAGCTAGAATATTAAGAATAACGTTTTCCATTATTGTGCTGATGTGAGTTTGGATTAGATTTAAATTCTTTTTGGAAGAAATATAAATTTGATGAATGAAAGAGAATAAATATTGTAGGAAATGAATCTTTATTGTGATGCGTTGGGTTTTGCATTTGTTGGGATTTGAAGACCATAATGCAGAAAAGGTAGAATTGATGAGGATAAAAGAAGAATAAGCGTTAAAATGTTATTAAAAAATAAAGTAATTACATTGTATAATTAAAGAAAAAATATAATTTCGCGACAAAATCGCATTAGAAATAATTGGTTCAATTTTTAAAGCGAGATAATATGTTATGAACCAAGAAAATGAATAAAAAAATGAAAAGAACAGTAATTTTAATGTTAGGCTTAGTAGTAAGCATGGGAATTTTAGTTAGTTGCGGAGATTCAAGCACTAAAGGTATCAATTATGATTCAGGAAAAGTAAGTATGCTTATTCCAGAAGGATGGCAGTCGTATTTAATGCCAGATGCAGCAGGTGCAGGTAATCCAAATTTTGTAATGGTAACAAAAGGAGCGGAAACAGATGCAGATTTATTGACAGTACCTCGCGTAGATGTAGTTCTTGCTGAAAACTATACTCAAGACTTAGAGCAAGTTAAAGCTATGTATACAGATATAGTAGAAGTAGAACCTTTTGAATTAGCAGGATTTACTTGGGAAGGATTTTCAGGAATGGCAGGTTCTTATCCAGCAGCAGCTTATTTTACTTTTGTTGGCGATCATACTCTTCAAGTTAATATGTTATTAGAGAATGGAGGACAAACAATAAGTTTTGAAGATGCAGATGTACAAGCTATTATGGGAAGTATAAAAATAACTGCAGAATAATTAAAAAAAATATAATTGTGTAGGAATATTAAATTTCTACCAAAACATAACAAAGGTAATCAAAAAAGCGATTACCTTTGTTTTGTTTTAAATACTATACTAAATAGTGTCAAAGTAAAAAATGAAGCAATTATTTTCAACTATATTATTTTTAATATTAATCTTGTCCGCAGTAGCTCAAACAGGAGGAAATAATACGTATGAATTTTTGAATAATCCTAATAGTTCTAGAATCGCAGCGTTAGGAGGAAATAATGTTTCTCACTATGACAGTGATGTTAGTTTTGTGTTAAACAATCCAG
>CAYJBL010000134.1:1004-1566 GCA_964368115.1 uncultured Bacteroidales bacterium | reverse complement strand
GATTTTAGACCGTCTGATTATTCATTAAATATTGGATACTCAAATTCTATTTGTGAAAAAATTAGTTATGGAGTTAATTTGAAATCAATATACTCGTCGTTTTACTCAAATTCAAGTTTTGGAATGGCAGTAGATGCGGGTTTAGCTTATACAGATACTGCAAATTTATTTTCGGCAGGTTTGGTTATAAAAAATGTTGGATGGCAAATTAAGCCATACGTAATCGAAAATAGGGAGCCACTACCGTTTGACCTACAAATTGGAATAACAAAAAAATTTAAACACGCTCCGTTTCGTTTTTCAATTACAGTACAAGATTTGTTTAATTGGAATTTGAATTATGTTAGCGAGTTTGCAGGAGAGCAGCAATCTATTGATGAGGTGGAAGAAAATTTTATGAATAGAGTAGAAAATGTAGGTGGCGAAATAATACGGCATTTTATTATAGGAGCAGAATTAGTCTTACATCCCAATTTTTATATTGCAGTAGGGTATAACCAAAAACGGAGAGCAGAAATGAGTATGGAAACAGCACCAAAATTAGTAGGAATGTCTATTGGAT
>CAYJBL010000134.1:0-969 GCA_964368115.1 uncultured Bacteroidales bacterium | reverse complement strand
GCTTCAAATCATATTAGTTTTGGTTTAAATTTAGCTTCATTTTATAAAAAACACTAATTTACTATGCAAAAGAAAATAAATATTGCAATTGATGGATTTTCTTCGTGTGGAAAAAGTACACTAGCAAATCAATTGGCAAAAGCATTGTCGTATAGTTATATTGATAGTGGAGCAATGTATCGTGCTGTTACGTTGTTTGCAATTGAAAAAAACATAATAGGAGATGATTTTTTTTACATAGATAAATTAGTAGAGAATTTAGATGCTGTAGAAATTAGTTTTGCGAAAGACGGAAATGGAAAAAATATTTGCTTATTAAATGGAGTAAATGTTGAAAATGAAATACGGCAGCCAAAAGTTGCTTCATTGGTAAGTAATGTTAGTTCTATTGCAGAAGTGCGTAGTAAAATGGTTGATGAGCAAAGGAAAATATCTCAAACAAAAGGAGTTGTGATGGATGGGAGAGATATAGGAACAGTCGTTTTTCCAGATGCCGAATTGAAAATATTTATAACTGCAAACGAGAATGTTAGAGCAGAGCGTAGATATAAAGAGATGTTGCAAAAAGGAATAGAGGTGAAGCTTGATGATGTTTTAGCAAATTTACGCACACGCGATTATTTAGACCAAACAAGAGCAGTAAGTCCTTTGAAAAAAGCTGTAGATGCAGAAGAAATTGACAACTCAGAATTGACACTTGACGAACAATTTGAAGTTGCGTTAAAGCTTGCAAAATTGAGAATAAATGAAGGTTGTAATTGATAAATATGCAGGTTTTTGTTTTGGTGTAACTAGAGCAATAGAAATAGCAGAAAACTATTGTGAATCAGATGGAAATATTTATTGTCTTGGGCAAATAGTTCATAACTCTAAAGAAGAAAATCGCTTAAACAAAATGGGAATGCAAACCATTACAAACGACGATATAGATAATATATCAAATAAAAAAATATTGATCCGAGCACATGG
>CAYJBL010000133.1:0-5387 GCA_964368115.1 uncultured Bacteroidales bacterium | reverse complement strand
ATGATATTTTCATAAAAGTAGTAGAAGAAACAAATTTCACTGTAGAATAATCTAAAAATGAATAAAATAGGCTTAATAATAAAAAGAGAATATCTTACACGCGTTAAGAAAAAAACATTCGTCATAATGACCATACTTGGTCCATTTTTATTTGCTGCATTAATGCTTGTTCCTGCAATTATGGCAACTTCAGGTTTTGGAGATGACAGTTTTAACGACATTAAAATTGCTGTTATTGATGAAACAAGGATTTTTGATACCGCGATTAAGAACACCGACAATATCGAATTCGAATTTATTTCAGAAAAATACTACGATGAAAAATACAACTCCTATAATCTAACTCAAGCAAAAAGCGATATACAAGAATCTGATTACTATGCATTACTATATATTCCACAAACTGCTCCTCAGACAAATAGAGGTGTGGTACAGTTAATATCTCAACAACAACCAAACATTGGGATTAAAATGCATATTGCAAATAGTATTGAAAGTAAAATTGAAGACATGAAACTTGAAATTCAAGCTGGAGAACTTGGAATTACTCAAAAGGATGTCGAAGAAATACTTTCGGTTGTAAATTCTAAGATAGAAGTATCGACAACAATACTTGATGATGACGGCAACGAAGAAGAATCATCTACAGAAATTGCTATGGCAATCGGATACATATGTGGATTTTTAATCTACTTCTTTATATTCTTATTTGGAACTCAGGTTATGCGCGGTGTAATCGAAGAAAAATCGAATCGAATTGTCGAAGTTATAATTTCATCTGTAAAACCATTTCAACTAATGATGGGAAAAGTTATTGGCGTTGCACTAGTTGGCTTAACTCAATTTACAGTCTGGATAATTCTAACAATTGGACTAGTAAGTTTAGGGCAGTACTTGCTAATTAGCAATATAGATGTATCTACAATTACAGAACAAACAGAAATTATCGGATCGCAGCTATCTGCTACATCTATAATACAAAGTGATAAAATCACTGAAATAGAAGCAATATTCGAATCTATTTACTCAATAAATTTTATTGCAATTATTGGGTGCTTCTTATTCTATTTTATGGGTGGTTACCTTTTATACGCTGCAATGTTCGCAATTGTTGGTTCTGCAGTCGACAATGAAACCGATACACAGCAATTTATGTTGCCTATAACTCTACCAATGATCTTGGCAATATTTGTTACAATTACAGCAATGAAAAATCCCGACGGTAGCTTAGCATATTGGTTCTCACTGATACCTTTTACCTCTCCTATTGTCATGATGGTTAGAATACCTTTCAACCCTCCAATTATTGACGTTGTTATCTCTATGGCTCTCCTTATAATATGTTTTATATTTATGATTTGGGTTGCGGCAAAAATATATAGAGTAGGAATATTAATGTATGGAAAAAAAATCACATACAAAGAATTATGGAAGTGGTTCAAATATAAAAACTAGAATAATACAATATTAATCATATGAAAAACACATTTCTTTCGCTAATTATTTTATTTTTAACATTTAGCTCACTAGCACAAGAAAAGAAAGAATATTCTGTAGGCTGCATAGCATTTTACAATATTGAAAATCTTTTTGATACAATTCCAGGTTCTAATGACCGTGAATTCTCGCCAACAAGTGAGAAGAAATGGAATACAACCAAATACAATAAAAAATTAGATGATATTGCAAGTGTAATTAAGGATATTGGCGCAGATGTTACAGGCTCTGCACCTGCAATTTTAGGCTTAAGTGAAATAGAAAATATTTCTGTACTTCACGACCTTGTAAAAGCTAAAGATATTGCAAAATATAATTATCAAGTTATACATTTTGATGGTCCAGATCGTAGAGGAGTTGATTGCGCTCTATTATATCGTTCCGAGTACTTTAAACCTACTAGTACAAAAATGTATAGTGTAAAATTTGACGACAAACCAACTTGGACAACTAGAGATCAGTTACTTGTTTCAGGGATGTATAACGGAGAAGAAATTCATGTAATTGTTTTACATTGGCCTTCACGTTATGGTGGAGAAAAACGTAGTGCTCCTGCTAGAGCGAGTGCGGCTGATGTGACTAGACATATTGTTGATTCACTTTTGGCTTTAGATAATAATGCCAAAATCATTTGTATGGGAGATTTAAATGATGACCCTGACGATAAAAGTGTTGCTATTAACTTAAATACAGCATCAAACAAAGAATCTGCTGTTTTACCTAAACTATATAATCCAATGTACCCACTATTTGAAAAAGGTATTGGTAGTTTAGCTTACAACGATAATTGGAATCTTTTCGATCAAATTGTCATTAGCCCTGGATTAATAAATCAAGATGCAAGTACATATCAATTTTATATGGCAGGTGTATATAATAAATCCTATTTAACACAAAAAGAAGGAAGGTATAAGGGTTATCCTTTTAGAACTTATGTTGGAAAAACATATAAAGGCGGATATAGCGACCATTTTCCTGTATACATATATATTGTAAAAGAAAAAATATAGAATGAAATGAAAAAAAATGCTCTAAAATACTTAGTAATTTTTAGCCTATGCCCTATTTACTTCATAGTAATTGCATGTAATAGCAAAACTCAAGCAAGCTCGAGCGATAGTCATATACAAACATCTCCACTTCCACAAAACATTGCTGCCGACAGTTTATCTAGGATTTATACTCCAATAGTTGTAGAACACCACGAGAACAAATCAGCTATGAAAATAAATTATTGCAACCCAGATAATACAAACGAAGTATTATTTGAACGACACCTATACAATAATGGTAAAATCTTTATGGAGGGACCAATAAAAAATAATAAACGAAATGGTGAATGGATTGCATGGTACGATAATGGAGTAATATGGAGTGTTGGGCATTATGAAAATGGACTAAAACATGGTTCTAGCAATGTTTACTATACAAATGGCCAAATTAGATATACAAAAAATTATGATGAAAACGTTAGCATCGGAATTTGGTATTTCTATGATCCAGATGGTAATGAGATTGGTAAGGTAGAATATGATAACGGAAAAATAATTTCACAAGAAGGAAAAATTGAATAATCAAATTTGAATCAATAATATTATAAAACAATAAAAACAATTTATTTTATGAGAAGAATCACTTTTATTTTTATTTGCCTTTTATTTGCTACAATATCGCAAGTAAGAGCTGACGAAGGGATGTGGCTACCAAACAAAATAGCCAAATTAAATTATGCTGATATGCAAAAATTAGGTTGCAAATTAACAGCAGAAGAAATATATAGCATCAATAATTCAAGTTTAAAAGATGCTATTTTTCAACTACAGTCTCCTGAAGGTTCAGGTTTTTGTACTGGAGAAATTGTAAGTAACCAAGGTTTATTATTTACAAATCATCACTGTGGATACGAAGCAATTGCAAGTTTAAGCTCAACAGAGCACAACTACTTAGATGATGGTTTTTGGGCAAAAAATTTAAATGAAGAAATTTCTGCTCCTGGAATTAGAGTTACTAGAGTTGTACGTATCGAAGATGTTACAAGTAAAGTTTTAGAAGGTATTGACGAGAAAACAAACGAAGACGAAAGAAATAAATTAATTTCTTCACGTATTGGAGAAATTGAATCTAAAGCGACTGAAGGTAATCAGTACGAAGCTGCTATTTCTGAAATGTATCAAGGCGGAGAATATTATTTATTTGTATACGAAGCATTCGGAGATGTTCGCCTGGTAGGTACTCCTCCTTCTGCAATCGGAAAATTTGGTGGAGATACAGATAATTGGATGTGGCCACGACACACTGGAGACTTCTCTATTTTCAGAGTATATATGTCCCCAGATGGCAAACCTACTAAATCGTATGACGAAAACAACATTCCATACAAACCTCTACACTCTTTGCCAATATCTATTAAAGGCGTTAACGAAGGCGATTTCACAATGATCATGGGATTTCCAGGTCAAACTGAAAGATACTTAAGCTCGTACGGAATGACCTATAAAAGAGATTTCTTTAATCCTGCAATTGTTTCTCTTCTTGATACTATGCTAAAAACTCAAAAAGTAGAAATGGATGCTAACACAGAAATCCGTTTAAAATATTCAAATACATACGCAGGAAATGCAAACGGTAGAAAACTTTTTGATGGCGAAAATCAAACATTAAAAACTACAGATGCTATTCTTCAAAAGAAAAACATTGAAAACGAATTCCAAAAGTGGGTTAACGCCGATAATAATAGAAAAGAAAAATACGGCAAAGTTCTTAGCGAATTAGAAGAGAACTACAAAACAATGGGACCTATAACTAAAGATTTGTTATACACATCATTAGGACTCATTCAAGGAAGTGAAATGCTTATGAATGTTCAGATATTTGCACCTCTTGCTAAACTTCTTTTACAAGATCTAAAAGAAAATCGTGATGCAATAGCAACAAGAGCAGAATCTCTAAAATCACACACTGGAGAAATGTTTAAAGACTATTATCCAGAAGTAGATAAAAAAGTTTTTTCTGCAATGCTAAAAAGATATATCAACGATGTTGAAGAAGAAAAATATAATGAAGTTTTCACAAATTTCATATTTGCAGAATACAAAGCAAAAACAAACGCAGAATCTATCGATAATTTCATTAATGCAGTATTCGAAAAATCAATATTCACAAGCGAAGAAAGAATGCTTAAATTCTTAGATAAACCATCAGATAAAGTTTACTATCATGATCCTCTTGTTCTTTATTTTGACTATATAATGTCAGGTATTATGTCTGCTCAAGTAGCATACCAAACAGCAGGAACAGCAATAAACACTAACGAAAGATTATTTATTGAAGGTTTAAGAGAATTTCAAACAGAAAAAACATTCTACCCTGATGCAAACTCAACATTAAGATTCACATATGGAACAGTAAAAAGCTATGACCCAGCAGACGGTGTACACTATAAATATTTAACTTATGCCGATGGAATTTTAGCAAAAGAAGATCCAACAAATTCTGAATTTGCTGTTCCTGCCGAACTTAAAGAGAAAGTGCTAAAGAACGATTATGGAAGATACGCTGACGAAACAGGTAAATTGCCAGTATGCTTTTTAAGTGATAACGATATAACAGGCGGAAACTCTGGCTCCCCTATCCTTAACGGAGAAGGTCATCTTATTGGTTTAGCATTTGATGGAAACTGGGAATGGTTATGCTCAAATCTAATATTCTCAAAAGAATTACAACGAACTATTAATGTTGATTCAAGATACGTACTTTGGGTAATTGACGAACTATACGATTGCCAACATATTATGAAAGAATTAGACATTAGAGAATAGCCGAAATTTTTTAATAATAAAAAAATATCTTACTGCAAGACTTACTTTATGTAAATCTTGCAGTTTTTTATT
>CAYJBL010000132.1:5160-5503 GCA_964368115.1 uncultured Bacteroidales bacterium | reverse complement strand
TGCTTCGAGTCTAAGCCAATATTGCTTGAAAATGTATATCTACCAAAAAAACGTTTTGCATATGCAGATATTAAATTATCATTGAAGCCAGAATAAATTTTTTGGCTTTCTATATTTTTTATTTTTGCATGCGACGAATTATGTTTTGCATAAATTCCATATAAAAAATCTGACTCTCGCTTTGAATTTATAAATGCCTCTATACTTGGAGATACTGCTGTATTAAGCCCAATTTTCACCATTCCATTTCCAATCAATGGCAAAGGTTCGTTTTTTATACTTGCGACACCTATTGGCATTGGTTCAAAATAAGTTGGAAATAAACTCGATGTTATTTTATAAT
>CAYJBL010000132.1:4764-5103 GCA_964368115.1 uncultured Bacteroidales bacterium | reverse complement strand
AAAAATTCTATTCTGTTCGCATCTTTCAATACTGGAGTATATTCATTATGTACAACTACAGTTTGCGCTTCTAATTCTGTTTTTTCTTTCTCTTGAGCAAATAAAACTCCTGAGAATAAGCTTAATATTATTATATTTATATATTTCAATATTCGATTCATAAAAATAAATTTATATAGTTAATTATTATTTTATAATTACTCTACTTCAATATTCTGATTTTCTGGCGTTTTTTCTATTATTTCGTCATCAATAATCTCTTCTTTTGTTCGCTCTTGGATCTCATAATCATCAATATTTATTTCTAAATTTAAAGCTTCTTTTTCTTGCTGTACTGAT
>CAYJBL010000132.1:0-4754 GCA_964368115.1 uncultured Bacteroidales bacterium | reverse complement strand
ATTCTTCGATCTCTAAAATCTTTGTAAGTTTCTGATTTGCTTTATTTATTATATCATCAGTTACGTTAGTGTAATTATTCAAAATTGTTATCAATGTTTGCTTTGCCGAGAAGGTGTCTCCTTTATTCAAATAAATATCTGATAACAATAAGAAACTTTCTGCAATCCAATATGCATGAGGAGAATTCATTTTTGCAAATTCATATATCACAAGCTCTGCAATTGAATCATTTTTCATCGCCGAATTTATTTCTGCTACGCGAAACTTTGATTCTGCTCCTTCGTAGCTTGTTACCTCTTTAGATAAATACGTAAAAAGTGATAAGGCTTCTGACGAATTTTCCAACGCATAATACGCTTTTGCTTTACTATATTTTGCTTCTCTAATATTTTCGTCTTTTGATTTTTCATTCTCTATCACATCTGTTGCTGCAGAAATTACATTTTCATAATCATTTAATTTATTTGCACATCTCAACCTTCCAATTGCTGCCAATAATTTTGTTGCTTTATTTTCACTAATTGGATATAATTTTTGATAATAATTAAACGATTTTCTCCAGTCTTGATTATCATATAATATGCTTGCTGCTTTTATTGTACTTTCTTCTGTATACTCCCCGTTTGATGCGTCAGCAACAACCTGATATGACTGTAATGCTAAATCATTTTCTTTAAGATAGTAATGTAATTCTGCTTTAAAATAATTTGCTTCAATAATATATTTTCCTTTCGGAAATTTTTGCAAATACCCTGTTAAAGACACTTTTGCATCCTCATATTTCTGATCGAGATATAATTTCTTTGCTGCCAACCAAGTTAATTCGTCTTGTTCTGCCTCTGTTAAATCAACTTTCGACCCTTCTGCATTTGCATACTCCATATATTCGTCTACACTATCTAATTTTATATAGATATCTCGAATCATAAGATTTGCATTTGCCGCCTCTTCTGAATTTGGGAACTCCGCAATTACGTCTTTATATACTTCTAATGCATTATGATAATCCTTTTGCGTAAAATATATTAAACCAATACTTGATAATGCTGCGTTTTTTGCACTTGCATTTGGATACTGCTTTATCAAATACTCATAATAATATTTTGCCGAATCTAAGTCGCTTACATTAATATGATATGTTCTACCTATTTTAAAACATGCATTTCCTGCGTATTCAGATTCTGGGTAATCAATAATAAGCTTTTTTAACGACCATATTTTTTGCTGTGGTACCTTAAGACCTCCATATGAAAGTGCTAGTTGATATAATGAATAATCAACATCGATTTTTCCTAATTGAACCGCCTTTTTATAGTAATTAGATGCTGGATTAAATTCCTTGTTAATATAGTAGCAATCACCTACTCTATTTAAAGCATCATTCATGATTGGAGTATTATTAAAATCTGTTTGTAGTTCAAATTTCCTAAACCAACTATTTGCTACCTCATATTGTTTTTTATTATAATAAGCATAACCTAAATTATAATGTGCTTTTCCGTACTCTTCCAAACTTACCGAACCTGTTGCATTTACAAATTCTTTGTACTGTATTATCGCATCTTCTACATTACCCTGTCTGTAATTCGCCTCTGCTTTCCAATAGTTTGATAGAGCTGCAATGTCTTTATCAAACATTTTGTGCTTAAGAGATTTGTCAAACATTATTATTGCCTCAGCATATTTGAGATCTGTAAAATATTCTATCCCTCTATAGTAAGCTAATTTTTGATAAGCCTCATTTATCTTGGAATTTTTTGTTGGCATTCCTTCTATAATTGAAACTGCACGACCATAGTTCTTTGTACTTAAAAAGGCATTTATCAAGAAATCGTAAGCTTCATCTATCCTTAAGGAATTAGGGTACAATTCTATATAGTTTGTAAATGCAATAATTGCATCATTAAAAGGAGAAAGAGATAATTCATAACATAATTGGGCAAAACAAAACAATGCATCTTCCTTTATTTGTGGATTGTAATCATAAGTTGACGCACTTTCAAATGCACTTCTAGCTTCTATCTTCTTGCCAAGTTTTAAATAGCAATCTGCTAGATGGTACGTCGCATTTTGGCCAAGACTGTCTCCAATATTTTTTATCTTACGAAATGCCTTTGATGCTGCCTCATAAGCTCCAATATTATAATTTGCAAACCCTAGTTCATAATAATCAAAATCCGAAATTGAACTTGAATTTTTAATATATTTTTCTAAATATGGTATCGATTCTCTATATTGTTTCGTCTTATAATACGATGTTCCCACTAATTTTGCAATCTCTGTTGATCGTTCTCCTGTAGTAGTATCTATTATATTAGGAACATACGCTATCACATCTTCATATTTTTCTTGCAAATAATATATTTGTGTAATATATGACGATGATATAGACTTAAATGCAGGTTCATTTTCTAGTTTTAAAAATCCTATTAAAGCTGTCTGATATTGTTTGTTAATATATTTTATATGAGAATAAAAATATAATGAAATTGGACCATAAACTGTCGTATCTTCAATTGCTTCGTAGAATGTTTTTGCTGCAGTATCAAATTCTTTTCTTGCAAAATAACTAAATCCTAATTTGAAAAACAATTCAGATTGCTCCTCTTCACTTAAGGCCAACCTATTAGTTTTTAAATACCATTCGATTGCTTTTTTGTATTTCTTATTTTCAAATTGATGGTTAGCCATCAAAAAACTTGCATTGTTATAATTTATATTTTCTGGATAATCATCAACAAATTTTTCCAATTGATATTCAGCATCTCTATTTTGCAATTCAATTGAACATACCGCAATATAATATGCCGCTTCATTTTTATACATAGAATATTCTGTACCCTCATGCATCAATATTTCTACAAATAATTTTTGTGCAGAAACATATATGCCTTTATCGAAAAGATATTTTGCTGTTTGATATTTATCCTCAAAATTATTGTTGTTCAATGTTTTTTGTGCAAAAGATGACGCTACTGTCAAAAGCATAAAATACATAACTAACTGAATTTTAATTTTCTTGAACATATTGTATTATGATTTATTTAGCATTCAAACTTACTATAAATTATAGTAGCTATATTTCAATGTAAATGACTTTTAATTAACATCATTTTGTTTATTTCTATAGATCAAAAGATAGCTTTAGATACCTATAAATGTTAATTTTGTAGAATTCAATGCAAAGAATAAAATTTACAATTTAATAGCAATGTAATTATGAATTCTGAACCAATAAAATTAGTTGAAACCAAGGATCTAGCTGTTTGCATAGATAATCATACAATTCTTGATAACGTAAACATCGAAGTAAAAGAGGGCGAGTTTGTTTATTTAATTGGAAAAGTCGGAAGTGGAAAAACTAGCCTACTTAAAACTTTATATTCTGAACTTTCTATTAAACGAGGTAATGCCATTGTTGCTGGTCACGATATCAGTAGTCTTAAACGAAAACATATTCCAACTTTAAGACGAAAAATAGGAATGATTTTTCAAGATTTTGAACTAATGTCAGATCGTAATATTTACAATAACCTAGCTTTTGTACTTAAGGCAACCGACTGGAAAAGCAAATTAATTAATGAACGTATTGATCAGGTTCTTAATGCTGTTGGAATGATTAATAAGAAAAATTCTATGCCATCAGAACTTTCTGGAGGCGAAAAACAATCTATTGCTATTGCAAGAGCTCTACTTAATGATCCTCAAATATTTTTTGCAGATGAACCAACTGGAAACCTTGACCCTGCGAGCGCTAACTCGGTTATGGAAATTCTATACAAATTAAAAGATTCTGGCAAATCTGTAATTATGATTACTCATAACTACAACCTTCTAAAGAAATTTCCAGGAAAAATTTATGCATGCGAAAATTCTTCTGTTACTGAATATTCTATTTCAGATATTGAATCTAACTAAAAAATATTTCAAAAATAATTTTTATCCTACCCAGCAAACATCCCTATAAAAATTGTTATAAAAGAAGTAGCTTTATGAATTCGATTTCATAAAGCTACTAATACTTTACAAGGATTTTATCAATCCGTATTTATTTTTACTTTTACATAATACTCTTCTACTGATATGTTATTTTTAACTCACAACAACTTGGTCTACATTCTACTTCCATTGATTCTAATCTTAGAACTTCCACACACACTTCACTTGCATTACAATTACTAGTTGGGATACAATCATATCTTACAACTTTTTGTTGTTCTCCTCCTCCAATTGTACTAGCTTTTGAGTTATCCTTTAACGTTAACAATACAAAAGACTCTTTATCATCTTCGTTATCCAAATCCATATATTCAAAAAATAAAGCAATTCCATTATTCGGTATCTTTACATATTTCAAAGATGTTATTACTGGGTTACTCATTGAAACGTAATTATCATTTTTCCATATACCAAACATATCATCTTCTAATTCAACAATTTTGTCTCCAAACTTCAAATTCTTAGTCCTAGATTTTATCACCATACTACAATTTGTAGACATATTTAAGGTAACTTCCTTGCAACTACAAATCAACCCAACTTGAACATCTCTAATTGTTTCAAATGATATTTTACAACAATCATCACCAACACATGATACCGCAAAGTCTCCTACTTGTGCTTTTGCCCCATTTGAGAGTTCCATAAACATGGTATATATCCCAAACTCTCTTTTTTCTCCTTCACTATCCAAGTAACTTATTACTTGCAACTCGTTCATCTCTTGCTCTTCGACTCTACTATCTAATAATTT
>CAYJBL010000131.1:0-5523 GCA_964368115.1 uncultured Bacteroidales bacterium | reverse complement strand
GATCTCTTGATTTATTTTTTATTTCCTCTAAATGAGCCTCTTAGTCGTTCGAATAAGATTCTAATGTTCTTGATCTTAATGCCAACAATATAGCATCACAACCAATTCCAGCTTCATTTATATATATTGATGCTAAGTTATACTTTGATAAGTCGCTATAAATAGCTTCATACAGCTTTAAAATGTTTCCATATTTTGACTGTCTCTCCTTATCTTGTTCTAACCATTTAGTAAATTCGTTTTCGTAGTTTTTCTTTTTATTTATTGCATCTAATCTCTTTAGCCCTTTCATTTCTCCAATCCATTTTTTCCAACCATTTGCAATAGAGGCAGCTTTTGCTGAATATTGTATTCTCACCAAAGGATCTGCATTCATTGCTTGATTTATTATATCAAGTTTTTTTCCTCTAATGTCAACACGATGTGGGTCTGATTCGTTTAATATTTGCTCTACCGCAAAAGATGGTAAATATTGTTGTGTTGTTCCAGGATAACCAAACACCATTGTAAAATCTCCTTTTTCTACTCCTTTTAAAGATATTGGAAAATATTTTTTAGGTACATATGGCACATTGTTTTCTGAATAATCTGCTGGTTTTCCATCTTTATCCGCATAAATTCTGAATAATGCAAAATCTCCAGTATGACGAGGCCACATCCAATTGTCTGTATCGCCGCCAAATTTACCTATAGATGATGGTGGAGCTCCTACCAAACGAACATCAGTAAATACCTCGTTAACAAATAGAAAATACTGATTACCTTGATAAAACTGCTCTATTCTCGCTTGATAATGAGAGTCTTTTACTGCTTCAGATTTTATTTTATCAATATTTTTTGCTATTTGTTTATTTCTCTCGTTTTCTGTCATTTCCTCTGTAACTCCGCCCAAAACTTTTGATGTTACATCTTCCATGCTAATTAAAAAAGTAACTTTTAATCCTTGATTTGAAAGTTCTTCTTTTTTATTCATCGCCCAGAATCCATCTGTCAAATAATCATGTTCTAGCGAACTATGCTTCTGAATTGCACCATATCCACAATGGTGATTTGTTAGAACTAATCCTTCTTTGGAAATTAATTCTCCTGTACAGCCACCGCCAAAAATCACAATTGCGTCTTTCATGCTTGCCTTATTTACACTATAAATATCCTCGGCACTAAGCTTAAAGCCTTTTTTTTGCATATCAGCAAAATTGTATTTCTCTAATAAAATTGGAATCCACATTCCCTCGTCAGCTCGAACGTTTGAGAGTAATAATGCTCCGATCGTTAATGTTAATAGTAATTTTCTCATTTTTATTTACTTTTTATTATTTAGCTATTTATTAAAATTTCTTTAATTCTTGATACAACATTTGCACAGGCAAACCAACAACATTATAAAAAGAACCTTCTATATAGTCTATTCCTATTTTCCCTATCCATTCTTGAATACCATAAGCACCTGCTTTATCATAAGGCTTATACACTTCTATATAATGCTTTATTTCCTCATCACTCAAATTTGCAAATCGAACCAAAGTTTCTGCATGAAATACTACTTGCTTATGTTTTGCTTTAAGACAAACTCCTGTAATTACATAATGAGATTTTCCGCTCAATAGTCTCAACATTTGAAATGCATCTGAATAATCTCTTGGTTTGCCCAGAACTTTATCATCTATCCAGACAATTGTATCTGCTGTAATTATTAGATCCTTTTCTTCCAAATCCTTGTATACATCTGCCTTTTGTTTCGCCAAACTTAGAGCAATATCTTCTCTATAAATATTTGATGACACATTTTCTTCTATTGCCGGCGGTGCAATTGGCTTAAAACTAATTCCTAATTGCGCTAACAACTCATGTCGCCTTGGACTTGACGAAGCCAACATTATGTTGTAATCTACATTGTTACTATTTAAATTTATCATACTTTACCACATAAAATGACAATTACGAAAATATAAATTTAGCTTTGAACCGACAAGAATATTTCAATAAAAATAATATGTATATTTGCATACAGAAATTATTTACAAAATGAAAACTTTAGAGTTTATTTGTTTTCGCATATTAGTCGCTTTTTTTTCGATAATTCCTTTCAGAGTAATGTATCTTATTTCTGACTTTACATATCTACTACTATATGGAGTTTTTAGTTATCGTACAAAAGTTGTGATAAATAATCTCAGAAAATCTTTTCCAAACTTAAACGAAACTGAAATTACAAATATCACTAAAAAATTTTACAGACACCTTTCGGACATTACTCTTGAGTCTCTAAAAGGCATGAATATTTCAGAAAAAAATATAAAAAAACGATATATTGTAAATAACATAGAATTAGCAGATGAATATTTTTCACAAAACAAATCTATTCTCTGTCTTACAAGCCATTATGGAAATTGGGAATATGGAATACTTGGCACCAATAATTCTATTCCTCATCAAGCCATTGCCTTGTATTTGCCTCTGACAAACAAATTATCTGAGAAATTTGGATTAAAGCGACGCGGTAGATTTGGGATGAAAATGGTTGCAGTACAAGAAACAAAAAGTATTTTCAATCCTCTTCCAACTAAGCCTGTTGCTATTATTATGGCAGCCGACCAAAGTCCTTCTAATATCGAAAGAGCTATTTGGGTAAATTTTCTAAACCAAGATACTGCATGTTTACATGGACCTGAAGCGTATGCTATAAAAACCAATCTACCCGTTGTATATCTAAAAATTGATAAATACAAACGTGGTTATTATTCCCTTACGTTTGAAAAATTAATCGAAAATCCTCACGAATATTCTGCAGGAGAAATAACAAAAACTTACTTCAATCGTTTGGAAAAAGATATTCTGGCAAGACCTGAATACTGGCTTTGGTCACACAGAAGATGGAAACATACAAAACAAGAATAACATTATAAGATCATGACAAAAATTAAGCAACTAATTTTCAATAGTTTTCAAGTAAATTGCTACATAATTTACGACAATTCCAAAGAAGCTGTTATTATCGATGGAGCAATACTAACAGAATTTGACTTAAAAAAAATAGAAAAATTCCTTAATGACAATGATTTAAAAATCAAATATATTCTAAATACTCATGGTCATTTAGACCACATATGTGGAAACTATCTATTAAAATCTCATTTTAATGTTCCAATTTTAGGTATTAAAGAAGATGATTTTCTAGTTGATGCCGCTATGGATTCAGCAGCCTTGTTTGGATTTTCTATTCAGCAGCCACCAATGCCTGACATGTACATTAAAGATGAAGATATAATTGAATTCGGAAACACAAAATTAAAAGTTATATCAATCTCGGGACATACACCAGGTGGTATTTGCTTATACTGTTCTGAATATGGTTTTCTTATTAGTGGAGACAGTCTTTTCCATAATAGTATTGGAAGAACAGATTTACCAAGGGGGAATTATAATGACCTAATAAGTAATATTAAAATGAAATTACTAAACCTTCCCCCTGAGACTTCTGTGTTTCCAGGACACGGTCCATCTACAAGTATAGAAAATGAAATAAAATATAATCCTTTCTTCTAAAATCATAAAACAAACATGAAAAATACTCATTGTATATTACGCCAAAGATAATGAAATGATATTTTTCATTGAGAGCTCCATCTACCGATAAAATAATAAAAAAATAAAGAGATGAAAAAAATAATTGTATCAAGTATTCTATTTATTACACTTAGTTTCAATGCCAAAGCAGCTTGGGTACTAATCCCTATGGACGACACTCAAACAAACCATTTGAAATCTTATGGTTTAATATATTGGACACTTGAAAATCAAGTTGAAGCATGGTGGTTACTGAATTATAGAGGCGGTGCATTTATTACATTTTTTAATAATGATATAGAACGAGAGTGCATATTACGCAACGTTTCTTATGAGATAATTGCAGATGCTCAGAAAAATGCAATTTTTAACGAAATTTCCTCTCCATCTGTAAATATGGATGCTGTAAAATTAGAAAAGGCTCCAAAAATTGCCGTATACACTCCACCTGGGAAACAACCTTGGGACGATGCTGTAACTCTTGCCTTAACTTATTCGGAGATTAATTACGATAAAATTTATGACCAAGAGATTCTTGATGGTAAGCTTTCTGATTATGATTGGCTTCATCTTCATCATGAAGATTTCACTGGTCAGTATGGTAAATTTTATGCTGCTTACAACCGTATGCAGTGGTACAAAGATCAACAAAAACAAAATGAAAATGTTGCTCGACAAAATGGTTTTACTAAAGTTTCTCAATTAAAGTTAGCTGTTGCAAAGCTAATTAAATCGTATGTAACCGAAGGAGGTTTTTTATTTGCAATGTGCTCTGCTACTGACTCATTTGATATTGCACTAGCATCTGAAGGTACTGATATTTGCGAAAGCATGTATGATGGAGATCCAGCAGATCCTGACATGCAATCTAAACTAGACTACTCTAAATGCCTTGCATTTACAGACTTTACGCTAGTTAAAGATCCTATGGAATATGAGTTTTCAAATATAGATTTAACAACAAAGAAAAGAAATTCTGGAAATGATGATTACTTTTCTTTATTTGAATTTTCGGCAAAATGGGATCCAATACCTACAATGCTTTGCCAAAATCACACAAATTTAATTCGTGGCTTTATGGGACAAACAACAAGTTTTGATGCAAATTTTATTAAGTCATCTGTCTTAATAATGGGAGAAAATAAAGCTGCAAAAGAAGCTAGATACATACATAATGAACACGGTAAAGGTATGTGGACGTTTTATGGCGGGCACGATCCCGAAGACTATCGCCATCACGTTGGCGACGAACATACAGATCTTGAACTATATCCTAATTCACCAGGTTATAGACTAATATTAAACAATATATTATTTCCTGCAGCTAAGAAGAAAAAGCTAAAAACTTAAGATCGCTATCGCCTTTCTTTCCAATTTTTATTCACATTTTTAACTTCCGATAACGGAACCAAATATGTGGTTTTGGTTGGAGTGTACAATCCGTAAGTTATTATTGCGCAAACACAATTTAGAAACGAAATATTAGTTTTTATTACATAATTCTCAACATCACCAACATATTTTTCCGCTCTCATATTTGTGTCGTAAACAGGAATTAAACCATATAAAACATGATGATTCCACCTTGCATTCACTTTTACTAATGGCATACGTGGACTTACATTACCAACATATATTTTGGTGTTGTAACACGAAAACAAAAAAAATGAAGATAAAAACAAGCTAATTAATATTATTTTTATCTTCATTTTTTTTTGAATTTAATATTGAAATTATTGTGGGATATAAGTTTCTGTTACTTGATCTACTTGAGTATTTTTAGTAACATTTAGCTCTAAAACTATTCTTGAGATTTGATCTGTATCTCCAACATACTCTATTCTTGATAATGGTAGTCCCAAAGCCCCTGTTCTTCCCGCAATATACACCTGATTATTAAGAGTATCTGTATAATACTGAGCTTCAATCATTAATCTATCATACGAAATTATCGAA
>CAYJBL010000130.1:3910-5536 GCA_964368115.1 uncultured Bacteroidales bacterium | reverse complement strand
CAATAGGAAAAGCCTAGTATTGTTTTACGAATTAAAATGGTATAAAAATATAACAGTAGCTTCGTATGCAGGCTTTTTAGAATCTTTTATCTCAAGAACAACATCTATTTCTGCTTTTGTAATACCACGTAGATTGGCGATATTACGAAGTTTTGTTGTTATTCTAACTTCGTCGTCAACTTTTACAGCTTGATTAAATTTTAGTTTTTCAATACCGTAATTTACCATCATTTTGAGATTGTTAACTTCTAAAATTTGTTGCCATAAATAAGGTAAAACAGAGATTGTTAAATATCCGTGAGCTATTGTTGTTCCAAATGGTCCGTTTGCTGCGCGCTCTTTATCAAGGTGAATCCATTGATGATCCAAAGTTGCGTCTGCAAATTGATTTATCATTTCTTGGGTAATCTTCAAATAATCTGAAGTTCCTATTTCTTTTCCTAAAAACTTCTCAAACTCTTCAAAATTATTTACAATAATCTGTGCCATATTCTCTCCTCTGTTTATTTAAATGAATTTTGCAAATTTAGTAAAATTTATCTTTCAAATAAAATTATTTTATCTAATTAAACTTACATTTCCTTTATGCTCGTATATTTCACCATTAAAACATCGTGCTTTTAATGTAAAAACATATACATCTGTCCCTAGTTTTGTTCCTTTATAAGTTCCATCCCATCCTTCTGAATTTAAATCATTTGTCTCAAATAACAGTACTCCCCAACGATCATAAACAGCAAAATACAATTCAGTCAATAAAGAAAATGGATGGAAAGGTTTAAAGTAATCATTATTTCCGTCAAAATCTGGTGTAAAGGCGTTAGGAACATATATGTATGGATCTTGGCATATAACTTCTTTAACCTTTAAAACAACTGTGTCGTAATTTACACAACCAAAATAATCTGTGTATTCAACAATAAAATCTGTATCATACTCTGGACTCGCAATTGGATTATTAATAGTTGGGTTATTTAATAAGTGTTCGTTATTCCAATTGAAATTTCCAGACAAATCTGCTATTGCATTTAAGTTTGCAGACTGACCTAGATAAATTGTTATTGTATCTTGCAGAACAGTTAAATCTGGAATATGAGACGATATACTTACTACGTATGTTTCATGTGATTCACAGTTATTTGTATCTCTCACATAGATTGAATACTCATCGGCACACAAATTATCTATCTCATATTGTAAACTTCCGTTGTTCCATTCAAAATAATATGGTGGCGTCCCTCCTGTTATGTGTGTGTTAAGTTTTCCATTGCAAACGCCTTCGCACAGCATATTTGTAATATGTGTCTGAATATGTAGGGGACTTGGGTGGGTAAGATTTACATTTTCGATAGCAGTACATCCATTATTATCTGTAACTGTTACTTGATAATTACCTGCTAATATTTCTTGCAAATTATCATTATGGCTGCCATTAGACCAGAAGTATGAATATGGTTGTACTCCTCCTGCAACATGTAAATTAATATCTCCAACTCCTGAAAAACATAATATTGAATCTTGCACATGTCCATTTGCTATTAAACTATCTGGTTGTGTAAGATTTATATTTGTGTGTGTGACACAATTATTACCATCTATCACTGTTAGTGTATAAATTCCTGCGCA
>CAYJBL010000130.1:3247-3900 GCA_964368115.1 uncultured Bacteroidales bacterium | reverse complement strand
GGAACTCCATCAGTTGTAATAATATTTATTGACCCACTACACTCATTATAACATTTAATAGAATCTAAATTTGCAATTTCAGAAATCATATTACTTGGCGATTCCATTGTTATAGTATGTTCTGTATTACAGTTATTTGCATCAGTTATTATTACAGTATTATCACCAATCAAGCATTCATTATTTGTTTGAGAGGTATTTCCAAAATTCCATAAATAAGTGTATGGCGTAACACCTCCTGAGGCAGTAATTGTAGCCGAACCATGACCTATACCATCGCATATCGGCTCTATAATATTTGTAAATTCTGCCGTTAATTCGCTTGGTTGTGTTATTGTTACTAATGTATCTTTTATACAATTATTGCCATCAACAATTGTGAGCATATAGTTTCCTTCACATAGATTTGAAATGCTAGATGTTTGTTCGCCATTATTCCATAAATATGTATATGGAGGTATTCCAAGAACTTCGACGTTTACAGAGCCTAAACAATCGTTATAACACATATTGTGGTTAATATCAATAGATTCGAATATAATATTGTCGATATCAACATTTACCTCTGCAGTAGTTTCACATCCTATTTGATTTGTAATTGTAACATAATATGTTGTATTTACATCTGGCTCTACCATTGGAGATGATGTTGT
>CAYJBL010000130.1:0-3237 GCA_964368115.1 uncultured Bacteroidales bacterium | reverse complement strand
AGAAACAGGCTCCCAGCTATATGTTAATTCATCGGTTAGATGTTGATTAGTAATTGTTAGTTCTGTACTTGTATTTGGACAAATAATTACATTGTTTTCTAACTCGTAATCGAATTGATGTACAGATACTACCACTTGAGCAACAACATGTGTATTGCATTCATTCTCAACAGCTCGCACATAGTATATTGTACTGTTATTTGGATTTACGCTGATATTTGAATTTGTAGAAATTATAGAGCTAAAACTTGAATTTGTAGACCAATGCCAAGTGTCAATATTTCCGTTAGTTACAAAGGCAGAGATATTTGCAGTTCCTTGATTACATATTGTTGTGTCATTGCTAGTTTGAATTGATAAATTTGTATCAATAATTTCTACTGTTTGAGTAATTGTATCAGTACAAACATGGTTTACAATTAGCATATAATCTGTTGTTTGTGATGGATTAACTACTGGATTTTGGATTTGATTATTGCTAATATTTGAAGCATCAACCCAGTTGAAACTTGCGCTATATGGGTATGTACTTTCAGGTCCAATTATCACACTTTCGCCTGGACAAATATTTATATTTGGCAATTGTGTTATTCCTGGTTCTGTTACTGTAATTACGCGCTGTATAGTATCATATATATTACAACTTAAAGTATCTCTTACGATTAAATTTACTATATACTCTCCTGCTTCAGTAAATGTATGCGATGGGTTTAGTTCTGAAGATTGTGGCGAACCGTCTCCAAAATTCCAAGTGAATAAATCTCCTTGAGAATTATTTTCAAATTGCACCTCATAAGGTACACAACCAACAGGGACAGGAGAAAAATTAGCTTCAGCAAGATTCTCAATAATTCTAATTTTAAATACAGCATTATTACAATTTGAAGCATTATTTGTTGTTGACCATGCTCCTGGATCTGGTTCAATAGGAAATCCTTGACATCCACCACAACTAGCACAAACTGATTGAATTATATTTCCTTTTTCATCAAATCTACTTGTTCCACCATCAACATGATCTCGTCCAGAGTTACTACATGAAGTATAGTGTAATTCTCCAAAAAAACTTGCGTAATCTAGGCTACTAGCATCATCATTAAGAACTAGTACATAAAAATCTTGCCCATCAGTTTCTAATTGTATTGCATCTGGGGTAACTGTCATTCCTTTAGTTCCATACTCATCGTTCCAAGTATAATAATCGCCGCTATTATCATAGTAAGCATAACTCCATTCACGCCCCCATCCTGTTAAATATATTCTGTTGCAAACATCTACAGCAAAGGCAGAAATAGAAATATTTGGACGACCATTTCCAGAGCCAAAAACAGTAGACCATACTAGAGAACTTAAATTTGAATTAAATTTTGCAATAAACTGACCACTATTTGCTTCAAAAAAATCGGCATTATGCACTAAACTTGTTCCTGATGCTTTTGTTTGACCACAGATAAATATATTATTCATTTTATCAGTTCGTACAAAAAAAGAATTATCATAAACAGTTGATCCAAAAAAAGTTGATGCAATCAATTGATCGCCACTCCCACTTATTTTAGACACAAAAGCATCTGTAGATCCACCATTGTGAGTTGAACTATATGCATCAGTGCTAGTTGGGAAATCGTCAGAAACCGTTCCGCCAGTAACAAGTACGTCACCATCATTACATAAGCTTAAACTAAATATAGCGTCATCTTCTTCGCCACCTAAATATGTACTCCAAATCATTTGACTTAGATCGTTTTGAAGTTTAAAAACTATCCCTTCTTGTCCACCATGATTTGTTGGTTGAAAACCTTGATTCATGCCTTGAGGGAAATCACTTGAAAATGTGCTAGTTCCTACATACACATTTGCTTTGTCATCGAGCATAACTTCGCCACGAGCACCATCACCATAGTTAAAATACAAAGAATCGTTACCATGGCGAGCAACATAATTAATTCCTGATACAGGGTCTGGGTGAGTATAATGAGATTGAAAATTAAGTCCATCATTTTCGGAACCGCCAATGTACGTACTTCCTAAAAGTAAAGACCCATTTTCATTAAATTTTGAGACAAATATATCAACACCATTAGGAAAAGCTATAACATTATCATATACAACACTATCGCCACCTGCAAAATTAGTTTGGTAGGCATTTGCTGAAACTGGAAAATCTGTTGCGCCTGTTGTTCCCATAATTACCAATTCGTTGTTGCTTGTAACAATCAAACTATGCGGCATTTCTTGTCCAAAAGCACCTCCTAAGTATGTAGCGAATAAACGTAATGTACCAGAATCATTATATTTGATAATTCCAATATCGCAACCATTGCCAGCCATATTTACTTGATAGGCTCCTACCGAAGTTGGATAACCAACATCAAAAATGAAGCCTGACGAATAAACATTATCATTATAATCCCAAGTTGCCGATGCTCCCCAATTATCTCCAGTAGAACCAGTATAAGTCGAAAAAACTAGCGATGGGGCTATTACTAATGTTTGGGTTTTATCATATTCGTCAAGTAATCTGTAACTTAAAATATTGTTTTTCAATTCATACTCACAACCTATCTCAATTGTGTCACCATTAATACACTGATAAGCATATGGTTTAGCTTCGACAATGTCGTTTACAGAGGTTTTTATTTCTAAGTTACCATTTGGATTAATATAAATATTATCAATTCCATCATATTTTAATTTCACTTTCCTATAATCTGTATTTGGATTTACAATTATGTCATACTTAATGCTTTGACCATGTGAATAATAACAGAAATCGATACCATCATATATATTTTGATAACTTATTTTTTTATACTTATTTACATAAGAAGCCCATTTAGATTGGTCATTACCAATAAAATAATTGCAATAGTCAGGTGCTTGTTCTTCTGTTACAATTTCAAAATTTTTATTCGCATCAATAAAATGAACTTTGTATGCATGTGCCGATCGTAATAATGTTTGCGATTGCCACTCATAATTATGGTGAGCAAAAGAGTGTTGCATTTCATTTGGGCTATAGAAATTATACGTAACACACGTATTTTCTAAGAATATTGCCCCACTATTCAGATGTACTTTATAATTAACATTCTTATTCCATTGTCCTTTATTTTCAATAAATTCTGTTTCTGAAAATAGCGTTACAGATTTTAAAATCAGTGTAAAAATCAATAATATAGGCAATTTTTTATTCATAAAAGTCGCTACCATACATTCGGGCAAGCGCGAAGTTAT
>CAYJBL010000129.1:0-5545 GCA_964368115.1 uncultured Bacteroidales bacterium | reverse complement strand
GAATATAAAGAACTAAAATCCATCGTATTGTCAACAATAAATAGAAGAAATGGAAAATAAAATCATTACCGTAACTTCTCCTCTTTTACCCGATTTAGAAGAGTTCCAAGAGTTGTTAAAAGATATTTGGGACAGAAAGATTCTTACGAATAACGGACATTATCATCAAGCATTAGAAAGAAAGTTGGCAGAATACTTAAAAGTTCCTTATTTATCCCTCTTTACAAATGGAACATTACCGTTAATTACGGCAATTCAAGCCATGAACATTACTGGCGAAGTAATTACAACCCCATATAGCTTTGTGGCAACCACCCACTCTCTTTGGTGGAATGGAATAAAACCTGTATTTGTCGATGTTGACCCAAATACATGCAATATAGATCCTTCTAAAATTGAAGCCGCCATTACACCGCGTACTACAGCAATTATGCCTGTACATGTGTATGGAAACCCTTGTGATATTGAAGAAATTCAATCTATTGCAAATAAATATGGATTAAAAGTAATTTATGATGCAGCACATGCTTTTGGGGTAGAAATTAATGGGAAATCTATTTTAGAGTATGGAGATATGAGCACACTCAGTTTCCATGCTACCAAAGTATATAACACTATTGAAGGAGGTGCACTGGTAGTAAAAGATACTGAAACAAAACAACAGATTGATTACCTTAAAAATTTTGGGTTTGCGGGAGAGACAGAAGTAGTTGGCCCTGGTATTAATAGTAAGATGGATGAAATACGTGCAGCTTATGGACTATTAAATCTGAAAAATGTTGATGCTGCTATCGAAGAAAGAAAACAAATTACAGAGCTATATCGAATAGCTTTGGCCAATATAAAAGGGATAAGATATTTAACTGATAGAAACGGAGTAAAACATAACTTCGCTTATTTTCCCATCTTTGTTGACGAAAAAGGGTATGGGATGACACGCAATGAACTCTATAATAAAATGAAAGAAAATAGTGTGTTTGGACGCAGATATTTTTATCCTTTGATCAGTGAATTTTCAACTTACAAAGAATTAGAATCTTCTAATAAAGAGAATCTTCGTAATGCTCACAAATTAGCAAATAGTGTAATTTGTTTGCCTATATATGCGAAGCAAAATATTGAGGATATTGATAGAGTAATTAGAATTATTCAAAAATGAAAAAGTTATTGTTACTAGGTGCAATGGCGATGCATATTCCGCTATTAAAACGAGCAAAAAAGAGAGGAATATATACAATTACATGCGATTATTTACCTGATAATATAGGACATAAATACGCGAATGAGGCTCACTTTGATAGTACGACTGATTTTAATGCTGTATTAAACTTAGCTAAAAATCTTGCCGTTGATGCTATAATGACTTATAACTCTGACCCTGCTGCTCTAACTGCAGCATACGTGGCGGAAACATTACATTTACCGAGCAGTGGATTTAAAGCTGTTGAAATAATGTCCGAGAAAGATAAGTTTCGTAATTTTCTCAGAAACAACAACTTCAACACTCCCCATTTTGGATATTATAATGATTTCTCAACGTTTAAAGGTGACATTGATACGTTTAATTTTCCTCTAATCATAAAGCCTGTAGATTCATCTGCAAGCAAAGGAATCTGTAAAGTAATCCAATTTGATGACCTTGAAAAATGTTTTAATTTTGCCATTCAATTTTCTAGATGCAAACGCGTTATTGTCGAAGAATTTATAGATATCAAAGGCTATCAACTACACGGAGATGCTTTTGTTTATGATGGGAAAGTCAAATTTATTTATCTAGGAGATCACCATTTTAGTAACGACGGTATCATAAATAATTTAGCTCCAATAGCAACAACTTTTCCTTCTCAAATTATAGAAGAAGAAATGAAACTCGTTGAACAAGAAGTGCAGAAATTCATATCTAAAGTTGGATTTAAACAAGGAGGGATAAATATTGAGGTTCGAATAGCAAATGACAATAAAATATACTTATTAGAGATCGGGGCAAGGAATGGTGGAAATCACGTTCCTACAGCAATAACCTATGCTTCAGGCTTTGATTTTATTAATCCAGCCTTAGATTCCGCTTTAGGACTCCCTTTTATACAACAGACTGTTTGTAAGGGAGAATTTTATATGCAATTAATAATTAGAGCCCCTGAAGATGGTGTATTCGAAAAAATTGAATTTTCACCTTTAATAAATTCAAAGATTGTCGAAATGAACTATTTTATTAAATCCCAAGAGCAAATTAGCTCTGTTTCGGGAGTAAATACAACTGTTGGAATAGCAATTGTAAAGTTTGACAACGCAAAAGAAATGCTAAATAGCATTGATAATTATAACAAGCTTTATAGGATAATTTTTAAAGATAGTATATGTGAATGAAATTAACTCAATAGAAGGAGTAAATAATATATTAGACGATTATGAACTTATATAAAGAAATTGGTGGGTATTTTCAGCTTGAATTAGAAAAGAGAAAACTTCCTAATCACCTTGAAAAATGCTATTTTGTAAATAGTGGAAGAACTGCTTTGGAATTAGTTTTACGCCAATTAGAAAAAATCTCAAAAATATATATTCCATATTACTCGTGCGATGTAATACTCGAGCCAATAAATCGTTTAAATATTGAATATCAATTCTATCACATTGATGAGAAGTTAGAGATAGTTGATTGTATAGACTTACAGGAAGATGAACACATCCTATACACGAATTATTTTGGTATTAAAGATAATTATGTATTGGGGTTGGATGCCAAATTTGGACAGCAACTTATCGCTGATTGTGCGCAAGCGCTCTTTTTTGATAAAGCAATAAAAGGAAGTATTATATATAGCCCAAGAAAGTTTGCAGGAATACCGGATGGCGGAATAGCGGCTATTAATAATAAAACTATGAATATGTCGCAATACGAAAAAGATGTTTCCTGCAATAGATTCTCGCATTTGATAAAAAGGATAGATTTAGGAGCAAATGCTGGATTTCCTGATTTTAAAAATAATGCTGATAACTTGAAGGGACAAGCAATAAAACAAATATCAAACCTTACATTTTCAATGATTAATACTATAAATTTTGAGCATATCAAATTTACAAGAGTAGAGAATTTTAGTTATTTACACAGTCAATTGAAAAATACTAATCAATTAAAAATAGATTCATTTGGAGAGTTTTCTTGCCCTATGGTTTACCCATATCTGACTAATGATAATTCTTTAAGAAAAAGATTGATAGACAATAAAATTTTTGTAGCAACATACTGGCAGAATATTTTTGAATGGTGTAAAGAAAGTGAATTGGAATATCGATTAGCAAAAAAAATAATTCCGATACCAGTAGATCAACGATATGGAATTGAAGAAATGGAATATATAATAAGCATAATACAAAAATGAAAGAAAAAGTAGTAATAATAGGAGGTAAAGGCACTGCCGTTGTCATAGCGGAACAGATCTATGATGCACAAACTCGATTTGGAAAGAATATTTCGGTTCTTGGTTTTGCTTTTGATGATCCTAATTATGTCGAAAATGGGATAAATGGATGGGCCGTATTATGTGGAACTAAAGAAGTTTATGATAAATTCAAGAATGATGAATCGGTCAAATTTGTTTTTGCTTTGTACCGTTCAGATGTTTTAGAAGAACGAATAGCGCTTAGGAATAGTCTGGGTATTCCTAAAGAGCGGTTTTTATCATTTATCCACCCATCTGTTTATATTGCAAAAAGTGCCGTATTAGGGTATGGCAATATTATTTTAGCAAATAATGTAATAAATAACAATGTAGTAATTGGCAATTATAATACGTTTAATTCCGGAGCTCTTGTTGGTCATGATACAGTTATAGGCGATAACAATTTTGTTGCCGCACATACATGCATAGGTAGTGGCCTTGCAATAGCAAATGGCAATTTCTTTGGATTGAATTGTAGTGTAAGAAATTTCGTACAAATGGGAGATTACAATCTTGTGGCTATGGCTGCAAATGTAGTAGAAAATGTAGGTAGTAATAGTTTATTAGTAGGTAACCCTGCAATTGTAAAATCAAAACAATAAAATATCATGAACCAATCAATATTAGGCCTTTATTTCGATGAATTTGAAATAGGGCAAGAAATTAAACATTCGCTTTCAAAAACAATATTCGAAAGTGATAATAATCTATTTTCTCTACTTACAATGAATCACCATCCTGTGCATACAAATGTGGACTATGCAGAGAAAAATCAGCATGGTAAAATACTTGTTGTGGGCACTCTCGTATTTTCACTTGTCGTCGGTATGACAGTTCCAGATATTAGTGGGAAAGCTATTGCTAACCTTGGATATGAAGATATTAAACATGTTAACCCCGTTTTTATCAATGACACCATATACGTAAAAACAAGAGTCTTGGATAAATATGAATCTAAGACCAAAAATGATAGGGGAACTGTTTACGTAGAAACAATAGCTCATAATCAACGCGGCGAAGATGTATTGTCGTTTAGGCGTAGAGTGTTGGTAAAAAAGAATAATTTAATCGCTTAAAAACTACTTGACGATGGAAGTAAATTATTTAATGCGTAGTTTGATGTTTGTCCCCGCACACAATCAACGTTTGATGGAAAGTGCAAGAACAAAAAATGCGGATGTACTATTGTTAGACATTGAAGATTCCGTTCAACCAATAACTAACAAACAAATAGCGCGTGATACAATTAAACAATATGTGACTGAGAATAAATTCTCAAATAGTAAATTATTTCCACGAGTTAATGATCGCGAAAGCGGAGAATTACTCAAAGATGTTCATCAATTAACCATAGTTGGTATAGAGGGGTTTATGTATCCTAAAGCTAGAAAAGGTGAGGATATATATTTTTTCGGGAAGTTATTAGAAACAATTGAATACGAGAAAGGATTCCCTATTGGGACATTTAAAATAATTCCTTTGATTGAAACTACTAGTGCAGTAATGAATATTCAAGATATATGTACCGCGTGTTCAAACAGAGTAGTTGCTGTAGCTTTTGGTTGTGAAGATTTTGTAACAGATTTAGGAGGACTGCACGATATGGGAGGGCAAAGTATTTTTACAGCACGAGCAATGATTGCAATGGGAGCAAAGGCAAATGATGTTATCCCTATAGATACAGTACATATTAATGTTCACGATTATGAAGATTTAGAGAAAAATTTAATAGTTGCAAAACAATTAGGATTTGAAGGTATGTTGGTTCTCAATCCAAAAGAATTACCATTAGTCCATAAATATTATTCTCCATCTGAAGAACAAGTAAAGTGGGCAGAGGAAATGATTATCTTAGCCGAAGAGGCCGAAAAAGAGGGGAAAGGGGTTGCTGTAAAAAATAATAAATTCATTGGTCCTCCAATGGTAAAAATGGCAAAGGATATTTTGGCCAAGACAAAATTAATAAACAATTTAAGATAATGCAAAGTAGCTCCCCTCTGTTGACAATTAGATGCATCACTTATAATCATGAACCATATATTCGACAATGTCTAGATGGCTTTATGATACAACAAACAAATTTCAAATTTGAAGCTATTGTT
>CAYJBL010000128.1:0-5549 GCA_964368115.1 uncultured Bacteroidales bacterium | reverse complement strand
CGAAGTTATAAAAACTGTTTGAAGAAACAATATTTTGGGATAAAAAAAATATTATTTTACCTGAAAATTAAAATTTTATGACTACGAATAAGCATTATACATTTTTGAGAGTGGCAAAACTTGTTGCTTTCATATGATTTGATTGTCAAGAAAACTTTTTTCGTACTTATTATTTGAAATTACAATTAATACTTTGTAGAAATAGAAACTTAAATATATATTTGTCAAACAATAATAGAATAAAATTATGCCAACAATTTCAACTTTTTATAGAATTATTATAATAAGGAGAAGTTCCCCGTAGAGTTTTAAATTTAATTTTTGAATGGCTCGATTTACATAAAGACGAACTGATGGAGAATTGGAAACTAATGCAGGCTGGTAAAGAATTTAACAAAATCAAACCTTTAGACTAAAAAAATATGGTACTTATATGGATAACACAAGCAAAATATATAAAAGACTATAAAATAGCTCTTACATTTAACGATGGAAAAAAAAAGACCGTAGACCTTTCTCACCGTCTGTACGGAGAAGTTTTTGAACCGCTAAAAAATATTGAAATGTTTAGGAATTTTTTTCTTAATGGCTGGACTATCGAATGGGAAAACGGCGCAGACCTTGCTCCTGAGTATCTTTATGAATTATAAAAAAATAGTAGTAGAAATCTCCACTACTATTTTTTTATACCTACCCTTTAATATCTACTTTCGACAAACGTTAGTAGCAGATGCTTGAGCAGATGGCATAATAAGCATATCGTTAATGCAGACATGCTCGGGTCTAGTAAGTATATACAATACGGCGTCTGCTATATCTTGAGCGTATAATGGCATTAGTCCTTCGTATACCTTATCCGCTTTATTTTTATCTCCATGAAAACGTACAGTAGAAAATTCGGTATCCACCATGCCTGGAGCGATTTGAGATACTTTAATTCCATGTTGAAGCATATCTATTCGCATAGCTTTTGAAAGTGCATCTACTGCATGCTTTGTTGCACAATATACATTCCCGTTTGGATACACTTCTTTACCTGCAACAGAACCAATATTTATAATATGACCTTTGTTGTTATCTATCATATACGGGGATATAGCTCGTGTTATATAAAGTAATCCTTTAATGTTAGTATCTATCATTTTTTCCCAGTCATCAATATCTCCAGCTTGAATTGTACCTAGTCCAGAAGCTAAGCCAGCATTGTTTATTAGCACATCAATTTTAGGTGCTAAGTCACCTAGTTTATCGATTGATTTAATTACTTCTTGCTGATTTCTAACATCAAAACAAAGACAAGTAATATTAGTATCTGTTTCTGCTTGTATTTTTGATTTTAATTCTTGTAATCTATCTTCTCTTCTTCCTGTGATAATTAAATCAAATCCATTTTGAGCAAGTAATTCAGCTGTTGCACAACCAATTCCTGAGCTTGCTCCTGTTATCAATGCTAGTTTTTTCATATATTACGTATATTATTGAATATCTGTATTTTTTTGTTTTTTGTCAAATATTTTTAATGCAATTAATGCAAAACGATAAGCTGCATAAATTAGTGCTGGCATTAATGCAAGGCTTGCAATTTCTTTTATATATTCCATAATTCTTATATTATTAGATTAGTATGTAATTTCTGTTTCGTCGGTCATCTCTTCTTTTGTAATTTTATTTTTATTTATTGCTCTCCAAGTCAGCACAATATACCCAAAAACTACAGGAATAAAAAATGAAACAACGCTCATAACCTTGAGAGTAAAAAACGATGAACTTGAATTTTGAATAGTAAGTGAGCTATTCAAATCGTATGACGAAGGATAAAACGCTGTATTATTCAGTCCAGCTATTAAAAATAAAGCAAATACAACTAATACAGTTCCAGGTGCAGCAAACCAAAATCCTTTTTCGTATTTATTTTTTGAGAATAGTACTTTGAATATTCCAAACAATACAGCTAATACGCCAATAACAAATGTTATTAACACTATTGGCATTTCAATAAAGTTTGTAAGATACTTATATTTTTCCATGAACACTAAACCATTTGCATCTACAGCATAACCATCTTTTATCATTAAATAAGTAATAAAACTTAGAAAAAACACTAAAAATAAGATTGTATTATATAGTATATGTTTTTTTGATCTATTGTAAATATTGTCATTTTCGATTGTTTGAATAAAGTACATTAATCCTAGTATTCGCGCAAGAAAAAATATTGATAATCCTAAAGATAAGTTGTGCCAATTAAGAGCGGCTTCTAATCCTCTAGTTGAATTATGCCAAGTTACTCTATTAAGTAAATCTAGTGAAAATTCGGCTCCATTAAAAAAAGTTCCAACAACAACACCAATAAGAATAGTGCCAAGCAAACCGTTTATAAACAAAAGTGTTTCATAAAATTTAGCTCCAAAGATATTTCCAGATTTATTACGAAATTCATATGCAATAGCCTGAATAGTAAATGCAATAAGTAGACTCATCCAAGCCCAGTATGCTCCACCAAAACTACTAGCGTAAAATAGAGGAAACGATGCAAAAAATGCCCCTCCAAACGTTACTAAAGTTGTAAATGTAAATTCCCATTTTCTGCCTAAAGTATTTACAATCATGTTACGTTCAAGTTCATTTTTACCTATTCTATAAATTAGAGTTTGTCCACCTTGAACGAATAATAAAAATACCAATAATGCGGCAAGGATTGAAATAATTAACCACCAATATTGTTGTAAAAATAAATGTGTTATTTCTAAATGTATCATAGTTGTTCCCTCCTATATTTTTATGCTTTCTGGGCCTTGTTTAATAAATTTTATCATTATGCTTAATTCAGTAATTAACAAACCTGCGAATATAAATGCAAATATCCAGAATGTTGTTTGTACGGCTGCTGCGTCAATATTAGTAACTCCTGCTCCTGTTGTCATTAAGTCTTGAACGACCCATGGTTGGCGACCGACTTCTGCAACTATCCATCCCGATTCTGTTGCAATAAATGCTAGCGGAATACATATAATAGCCACTATATACAATAATTTTGAGAATTTAAATGTCTCTATTTTATTTCGAATAGTTAACCATGCAAATATTAAAAATATTGCAACAAAAGTAAATCCGAGAATTACCATAATGTGAAAACTATAAAATACTAATGGAACATGTGGTACAACATCGTTTGGATGTTCGATATATGAGTAACCAATATGTTCGAAATTAGCATATAAATCGTCTAAATGTTCTTTTGCTGCGTCAATATTACCTTCATCTTTTAATGTTTTATACGCAATAAGCGCATCCATAGCCTTATCGCCTTTTTCCATGCGCTCTTCGATACTTAAAATACCACGCTCTTTATTTCCTCGTAGCAAATCATTTATTCCTGGAACATATGTTTTTGTATCGTAATCAATCATGTAACTCAACATTCCTTCAAATCCAAACTTAAATATAAATGGATCTTCATTATTGTCTAAAGTTTTTTGAGGGTTTAATAAACCTATCGCTATAAGTTCAGCATTTTCGCCGCCATCATACAAACCCTCCATTGCAGCTAGTTTCATTGGTTGATGTTTTGATACTTCAACAGCCGAACCGTGTCCAGAAAATAAATTGACAGATAATCCCATTAGTCCAAAAACTGATGCAACAATTATACTACGTTTCGATAATAGAGATTCTCTTTTTCGAAGTAACAGATACGAACTTACTCCTATTACGAATATAGAAGCCAAAACATATCCACTAGTAATTGTATGTAAAAATTTATTTACAGCTACTGGAGAAAATAAAACATCCCAGAAATTAGTCATTTCATTTCTAGCTGTTTCTGGATTAAATTGAGTTCCTGTAGGGAATTGCATCCATGCATTTGCCACAAGTATCCATAAAGCAGATAAATTTGCTCCTACAGCAGCCAGCCATGTTGATACGAGGTGGAATTTTTTACTAACCTTGTTCCAGCCGAAAAACATAACAGCAATAAATGTACTTTCCATAAAAAATGCCATTATTCCTTCGATTGCTAATGGTGCTCCAAAAATATCACCAACAAACCATGAATAATTTGACCAATTTGTACCAAATTCAAATTCTAAGATTAAGCCTGTAGCAACCCCAACGGCAAAATTTATCCCAAATAATTTCATCCAAAATTTTGTAGTTCTTTTCCATTCTGGATCTCCTGTTCTAACATATATTGTTTCCATGATTGCAATAAGAAACAATATCCCAATGGTTATTGGAACAAAAATCCAATGAAACATTGCTGTAAGTGCAAATTGTGCTCTTGACCAATCAACTAGCGATAAGTCAACGTTCAGTAGTAATTCTGTCATTTTTTGATTTATTTATTAATTCTTGTAATATATATTCACTTTTCTCTTCGTCTGTTTCAAAATTTGAATTTAGAAAATTTGGAAAAAATAAAAATTTCACAACTATGAATACTAAAAAGCCTTTTAGTAAAATAATTATCCACATTTGTTTTCCCCAGCGTGGCATATCTCGAAAACCCTCGTAATAAAATCTAAATACTTTTTTAAATACATTCATAATTTATCATTTGCTTACTTATTAAATTTCTTTTTGAAGTGTATAGGATCTCCTTTTTGACCATAACCAACTTCGTCGCCAGCAGCTTGAATTTGTTTTTCCAATTGCTTGATATAGTTATCTGTTTCTACCTCTATTTGAGGTTTTCCCTTGTATAAATTATAATTTTGATGATATTTTATTGGTGTTACATTTGGCATTATAACATTTGCGCCAACACTTATTCCTTCTTCTCTACCATCAGGTTTTATCGCTTGCAAAGCTGTTGTACTTGCAATATTTATATCTTTCATCATAATACGAAGAATAGCAATCATTTTTAATGTTAGAAGATATCTATCATTAATTGACCATAATATTTGCTTATACTCGTATAAAGGCGTGTTCTCATGTTCGATATATGGCCCCATTCCACACATATCAATATCCATATTTTGCATGAATATTAAATCATCTGCAAGATTCTCTATTGTTTGAAATGGCAAGCCTATCATAACACCAGTGCCTGTCATATAACCAAGGTGTTGTAATGTTTTTAAGGTGTTTTTCCTATTTTCATAACTATGTAAAATATTATTTGGATGAATTTTGTAGTATAAATCTTCATTTGAAGTTTCAATCCTTAATAAATATCTCGTAGCTCCTGCGTCATGCCAACGTTTATATACATCTTCGGTTTGTTCCCCAAGTGATAAGGTAATACCTATTTTTTCTACACTATTTATTTCTGATATTTTTTTTAGCAATCTCTCCACTCTATCTACAAACGAGTTGCTCTGTATTTCGCCTGCTTGTATTACAATAGATCCCCAATTACGTTCTATCGCATAACGAACTGCACCTACAAGTTCATTGTCATCAACAACATAGCGTTGAACATTTTTATTGCCTTTGCGAATTCCACAATAATAACAATCTTTTTCGCAAATATTAGATAGTTCTATTAAACCTCTAAAATATGTATAGTTGCCAATATACTTTGTCTTTATTTCTGCTGCTTT
>CAYJBL010000127.1:0-5573 GCA_964368115.1 uncultured Bacteroidales bacterium | reverse complement strand
TTCTGTAGACACAACAATTTTTAACCCAAATGATAAAAATATAAAAAACATTTCTCTGAAAATAAATGGGATTTTGTATGAAGGTGATACTTTAAAACTGAATTTGGAAAAATTAAATCTTTCCAAAGATTCGGGCTTTGGAGTTGAATTGGAACTGTCTTCGAAATTTGAACTGAATGATACTTCAATTGGGGTGTATGATTTTGTATTTAAAACTCCAAATTCTGAATTTATAAGTTCGAATATCACAGTTTCTGGCGATAGTAAGGATTATTTGAGTGGCCCACTCAAACAGTTACAGATGAATTTTAATGTTGATACATTAATTTTTGATGTTAATGATTTAAATCGCTTTGCTCCAAAATATAGGAATATTCATGACAAAATTCATTTTTCTGGAAAGATGGGAGGTAATGTGTCAAATATAAAGTTTACCGATTTAAACTTATCTTACGGAAATCAAACACGTTTTAACGCAGATCTAGCAATCAACGGGTTGCCAGATTTAGAAACGAGTTTTGTTTTTGGTGATATTTCAAAACTTAATAGCTCATTTAGCGACATAAATAGAATAGCAAAACATATAGCTGCGGATGCAAATTTTACATTACCAGATGCGCTTTCTCGTTTGGGAGATGTTTCGTTTAAGGGAAATATAACAGGCTTGTTTAATGATATGGTTGCCTATGGGAGATTTAACTCAAACTATGGAGCTATACACATGGATCTTGGATTGGGGATTGATTTTGAAACTCGGTTGATTAGCTATGATGGGCAGCTAAAAGGTATAGATGTTGATCTAGGGAAAATAATAGATGATGAAAAAACTTTAGGGAAATTGAATTTGAACTCTGAAATAAATGGCGACATAGATTCGCTTGGGAATTTTAATGCAAAAATTGATTGTAATATTTCCGATTTCACAGCCTTAGATTATAAATATACAGGAATAGACATTGAAGGGGAGATATCTAATAAATTTTTTGATGGAGAAATTGCCGTAAACGATCCAAACTTAAAAGTAGAAATTTTTGGAAAATATATTCATAGCGGAAATAATCAGGATGTTAAAGTGTCGGCAGATGTTTGGGCTGATTTAAATGCAATAAATATTACCAAAGATAGTTTGGATTCAAAATTAAGATTTGTTGTTTCAACAGAATTAAAAGGCGATTTAAGAAAAACACCACATGGAAATATTTATTTAAGTAATTTCAATTTTACATCAAAAGGTAATGATTTGAATTTGCATCTTTTAAATCTAACCTGGAACAAAAATCACGAACAGGAGCAGCAAGTAACTATAGAATCAGATTATATTGATTTACTTGCAAATGGAGAATTTACCACCGCCGATTTAATAACAGCAATAAGAAGCAAATTGTCGGATTATTCTCCTATATTATTTGGAGAAGTATCGCCTCCTAAATTGAAAAATAAATTAGATTTTACACTGAATTTAAAACAAATAAATCAGGTAACAAAAATAATAATGCCAGAGTTACAAGTTGATCAAAATGTAATAATTGATGGTAGCTTTTCTGGAGAGAATTCTGAATTTGACATAAATATCGCTGTCCCAATTTTGAATTATGATGACATAGTTCAAGCACACGAAAGTAAATTGGAGATAAAAGGATTTAGAGACTCGTTGGATATTTTAATTACAGCACATAAACTTGGAAGAAAAGAAACATCAATATTTGATGATTTTATACTTAAACTTGATATTGAAAATGACAGCACTTCAGTGAATGTTTTGTGGGAAAATATTGAACGAAATACAAATAGAGGAGATATAAAGATAAGTTCAAAATTAATAGCTAGCGAAGATTCAGAAATTCCACGGGTTGAGAGTGTAATCCATGATTCTGAAATTCATACATCAGTAGATGCTCTAAAAATTAGTAGAACTCCAATAAGCATTGATAATAGAGAAATTCATATAGATAATTTTAACTTTTCGCATCATAACAATAGTTCTTTGAAGATTGATGGATATATATCTCCAGACGAAACCAAGGAAATTGAAATAATGATAAAAGATGTAGATGTTTCAAGATTTAATTCATATCTCGAAGATGTTGGATTTGAGTTGAATGGAAATCTATCAGGAGGAGGAAAAATTTCAAATTTATATGCAATGCCAAGTTTTGAATCTGAATTAAGCATAGATAGCTTGTTTATAAATGATGAGGATTTTGATAAACTTGAATTATTTGCAAACTGGGATGGAAAAACAAAAGGTTTTAACATTAATGGTATAAACAAGTATATGAAGATAGATGGTAGTTATACGCCAAAAGTTGACTCATTAAACCTTGCTTTTACAACAAACGAGTTTAAATTAGATGTACTAGAATCGTATTTGACAGACTACGATTTAAGTGGTACAACTGGTCTAGTTGATATTGTTTTAAACATGCAAGGAGGTATTGCTAAGCCAGATATAAGTGGATTTATTGATTTCAAAAATACAAGCTTTACATACGATATGCTAAAAGCAAAAATTAATTTTGAAGACACTGTCTATATTACAAACGACGCAATAGAATTTAGAGATTTTATTATTTTTGATGATGATTATAATTTTGGTTACATAAATGGAGGAATTACTCATAATTACTTTAGTGACATAAAGTTTGATGCAACTCTTGAATCACAAGGTATGCATCTGCTAAATACTACAGAAAAAGATAATTCGTTATACTATGGTTCGGTGTTTGGGACAGGTACAGTTGCATTTACAGGGAATTTGAGGAGTTTTGGAATTGATGTTGTCGCAAAAACAGAGCCTAACTCTGTATTTGTGCTACCAATGACTAGTTCGTACGAATCAAATAACATTAGCTATGTTACATTTATAAAGCCAAAAGTTGATACATTAGTTGACGAAACCAAAGATGATATTATTCCACAAGTTGCTTCACGAACTAGATATTATATAAATTTGGATATAGAAGTAACGCCAGAGGCAGAGGCTCAAATTGTGTTTGATCCTATGACAGGAAATATGTTAAAAGGAAATGCAAAAGGAGATTTGAAAATAGAAGTGAACTCAGACGATGAGTTTAATATGTATGGAGAGCTTGAAGTTGAAGATGGAGATTATCTGTTTACCTTAGAGAATATAATCAATAAAAAATTTGATATTCGCTCAGGTGGAACAATAACCTGGTCAGGTGATGCAGAAGATGCAGTGCTAGATCTTGTTGCAACATATAGTTTGCACGCACCACTTACAGATTTAATGGCTTCGGTAGCAGATTCGAGCGATAATTATAATAAGCATACAAGCGTAGATTGCAATATGCATATTACAGGAAACTTAATGTCGCCAGATATTAAATTTGGTATCGAAATACCTAAAGGCAACAATAATGTGCAGGCTCAGTTGGCGACTTTATCGCAAGATGAGATAAATAAGCAGTTGCTTTACTTGCTCATTTTAAATAGATTTAGCAATCCAGATCAAACAAATCTTACTAGTGGAGTGGGGAATACTACCGATGTTTTTGGTGTAACATCAAGCGAAATATTGTCAAACCAATTGAGCAATTGGCTTTCGCAGATAAGTAAGGATTTTGATATTGGTATTAATTATCGTGCAGGAGTAGATCAAGTTTCGGAGCAAGAGTTAGAAGTCGCTATGTCAACACAATTATTTAACGATCGGATACTGATTGATGGAAATGTAGATTTTGGTGAAAGAAATACCAGTACAAGTAGTATTGTTGGAGATATAGAAGTGCAATTGAAAGTTAACGAAAGTGGCTCGTTTCGTTTAAAAGGCTACACCAAAGCAAATGATGATATTGAAGCCGAATTTGGTCCATACACTAGTGGCGTAGGTGTTTTTTATACCGAGGACTTTGATACATTAAGGGAACTTTTTACTAAGTTTTGGCATAAAATGAGTTTTTATAATAAGCGAATGGAAAGAAAATATTTCGATTGATTTTCTCCTGTGTGCCGTCATTGCGAGGAGCGTAGCGACCGTGGCAATCTCTAAGGAATGCACAATACAAAATAATCAATCCGAATGCGAAGCATTCACCGCTTAGCCGCATCAGCGTATTGGCGTTAAAAAATTTGCTAAGTGCAGCGATTAAGCGAAAAAGCTGTTTGAGCATAGCGAGTTCTTTTTCGTCAGCGGAATGAAGTAAATTTTAGTCAAATACGGTTCAGCGGCAAACGTTTTTGCATACTTTTTTAGTTAAACCTTTAGCTCAACGACACCATTGGAAATAATTAGATTGGAGTTAAAAAGTATGTGCCCGTCTGGCATTAAGACGAAACGGATGTTTTTCTATTGCAAAATATGTATTGCTTCGTCGCGTTGCTTCTCGCAAAGACGTAAAAAAACAGATCGCCATACTTCGTTCGCGATGACAGTTCTGTTGGAATAGGTTGCTTCATCCTGCTCGCAAAGACTTGAAAAAACAAGCTTCTATAGTAGAAAAAAAACAAAATTATAGACAATAGAAAAAAAATGTAAATTTTTATATACAAATAACATAAATGTATATATATTTGCGGGTTGAAAAAAAAAAGTAATTACAATAACAAAAAATAGGTAATATGGAAAATAATGTAAATTATGTATCGCCAAAAATTGAGGTAATAGAGTTTGAAGTTGAAGTGGGGTTTGTAAATTCAGGAGATGGACCTCCAGATATACTTGGAAGCCAAAGGATGGAAAATCAATATATGCAGCATATGCAACAGTCAGACGATTCTCCGAAATTTTAATTATAGTAAAATAATTTTAGCTATGTATGTGTCGTTATTGTAAAGTGACGACGTTACTCTATTTTAGAGCTCCGAGAGTTGTATTAAAGGATGTTGCATGGTGAGAATAAAAAAATAAATATTAACGAAATAGAATTATTATGAAGAAATTTACTACTTTACTTATATTGATGTATTTTGTGAATTTTGCATTTGCACAAACAGCAGTATGGGAAGAAACATTTGATGGTTCAACACAGAATTGGACAATAGGAACTCTTTTGCCTAGTTCTGATTTATCGTGGCATGTGGATTCAGTAGCGCACGATATTTATGCGGGGCAGTCAACATTTCCATTGAAAATAGTTGGTGGATATGTAAATGAAATTTCTGAGTCAGGAGGAAATTTTGCTTTTATTGAGCCGATGAAATTTCTTTATGGGTTTCATCCGTTTGATATTGTAAATCATTATATCCAGTTTGACAATATTGATTTATCATCTGTCTCGGCACCTGTGATTTCGTTTTATCAATCGTATCAGGCATTTAATCGAGATTCAACATGCATTGATTATAGCATAGACGGTGGACTAACTTGGGGAAGAATAGATTTTAATAATCAATTGGCAAAAAATGGGAAAAGTAAAGAAATGATAACTATTGCATTACCTATAGATGTCGCAATGCAACCTAATGTATCGATACGTTTTAGATTCAAGAGTCTATATCATCATTCTACTTTTGGCGCAGGATATTTTTGGAGTATAGACGATATAAAAATATATGAAGCAACTCAATACGATATGAAATACGTGCGAGGAGTTACAAATTTCTTTGAAAGG
>CAYJBL010000126.1:2716-5648 GCA_964368115.1 uncultured Bacteroidales bacterium | reverse complement strand
CAAAATACGACAAAGAAAATAAGCTAAAAATTAAGCGTGTGTACGACACTATTCCGTCGAACATGGAAAACAAGAAAAAACGCATGGTGATGTCGAGCATCGAAGGCAAAAAAGGCAAACGCTTTAGCAACTATGTTGATGAGTTCGATTATCTTATTAACTCGGGTATTGCTCTCGAGGTGCGAGCAATTTCAAATCCTAAGTTTCCGTTAATTGAGTCGAGCGGTAAAAACTTGCTCAAGCTATATCTCAACGATGTTGGACTGCTTACAAATATTCTTTATCGTCATAATATTACGGCAATTATGAACGACGAAAAAAGCGTTAATTTAGGTTCTGTTTACGAAACTGTAGTAGCATCTGAACTTAACGCGCACGGACACAATTTGTTTTATTACGACAATAAGCAGAAAGGTGAAATTGATTACATTATCGACGATTACAACGAGTTATCAGCTATGCCAATCGAAATAAAATCGGGAAAAGATTATAGCACGCATCGCGCTTTGTCGAATTTTATGACAAGCAAAGATTGCAATATGAAACGAGCTTATGTATTTTCAAATGAAAGAGATGTGAAAAGTGTTGATAATATTGTATATGCGCCTGTTTATAATGTTATGTTTTTGTAGGTATTTATTATTTTGATTTGTATATATTCATATTTTTAATTATTTTTGCTCTCTATACAGAGCATAATTATGGATAAAAATATAATTAAGAAAATCATAATTCAAAAACAAGAAGAAATTCTTGCCACAGAATTAATAGAGCGTAATATAGAATTAGAGCCTAATTGCAACTATGTATTTGTAGGGCTCCGACGTGCAGGTAAGTCGTATTTGATGTTTCAATACATGCAATCGCTTATCAAGAGTGGTAAAAATAGCATAGAAGATATGCTTTACGTAAACTTTGAAGATGAGCGTATATCTATGATTAAAGCCGAAGAGCTTGGCGATATTTTAGATAGCTACGAAGAGTTGTATAATAAAAAACCAATTATTTTTTTAGATGAAATTCAGAATATACTAGATTGGGAGAAATTTGCACGCAGGTTAGCAGATTCAAAATATAGAGTATTTGTTACAGGCAGCAACGCTCAAATGCTTAGCCGTGACATTGCAACAACACTTGGTGGTAGATATATAGTAAAAGAAGTTTTTCCATTTTCATTTAAAGAATATCTGCAAATCAACAACATTATTTTGGATAGAAACTGGATGTTTAGTTCAATAAAAAATAGCGTTGTTAAACTATGGCAAGATTATTTTAGATACGGTGGATTTGTCGAAGCATTTGAGCTTAACGACAAACGCAGTTGGATAAATTCTTTATATCAGAAAATTTTACTTGGTGATATTGTTGCTCGAAATGCTATTCGCAATCCTGATGCAATACGACTTCTTGCAAAAAAAATGGCAGAAAGTGTTATGCAACCAACCTCTCAAACCCGCTTGCAGAACATTGTAAGCTCGGCAGGTGCAAAAGTTTCGCGAAACACAATAATTGATTATATAAACTACATGAAAGATGCATATCTTGTATTTGGCATATCTAACTACACCGATAGCATAAACGAGCGCGAAAGTTCACAAAAAAGATATTTTTATGATAATGGGCTACTAACCATATTTTTGATTGATGCCGAAACAAAACTTTTAGAGAACATAGTTGCAATAATCCTAATGCAGCAGTATGCAGACAAAGGTCTTTTTTATTATAATAAAAATGTAGAAGTTGATTTTTATATTCCATCCGAAAAATTAGCGATTCAAGCCTCGTATAGCATTTCTGACTATGCTACATTTGAGCGAGAAACCAAAGCCCTTGTAAAACTGAGTGCCGCTTTTGATATTGACAAAGCAATAATAATAACAGCCGAAGAAGAACGAGAAGTTGAGGTTGAAGGTGTGAAAATAGAGATTGTGCCTATTTGGAAGTGGATTTTGAATAATAAATTTTAGACTACTTGCTATATAAATAAAAAATAAGTTGTTTGGGTGTATATTCAAACAACTTATATATTCAAAAACTATCTCATTAAATTTATTTATAACGTTCTGCTACTCCAATAATAGAATCTGCATGATTATATATTTCATCAATGTTCATAATCTTATGGACGATTTCTTTTTTGTCATCACCAACGAAAACTAATTTTTTATTAGTTTGCGAATTTAAATACAGTCTACAAACAAGTTTTCTATTGTTATTATCAATGAGAATAGAAAAATAAGTTTGATTATCTCTATGTGCAATTCTGTCTGCTTGAATATGGCTTCGTAATATAGATTTAATGATATAAAAACCTTCTAACTCTTCAGCTGTAGTAATAATTTTACTATCAAATTTGTCTTCATTTTCTATTATTTCTGTTTCTAATTCTTTTGCATCAGTATTTTTCATTACTGCATTTAGTTTATCAGAAATAACATCACTTATGTAAGAGTTAAATGTTTTCCTAAGTAGTAATGTAAATTGGTCGAGCACTTTAGGTTTAAAGACACCATCATAAACTTGTTTTCCAATATATTTTACAAAATCTGCAGATGGATTTTTAAATTCACTAGCAATAATGTTCTTCATTTCTCCCACATATTTAAGTTCGTTTGCTGAACTTAAAATTGTGTTAATATCAAAATACGATTTATGAAATTTCTTTAATTCATCTATTTGATGTTCTTTTATGTCATTCATATTTATCTCCAAAAATGGCTTAGAATCCATTATATTTGGAGATACTAAATCTGTGTAAAACTTATAAATAATACCATTTGTAAGTACACCAAATTTAGCTTTTGATACATTAAAATATCTTATCAATTGATTATCATGCAAATCAAGATTTTGCGCCCAATGCTTGCATTCAATAAGCATTATAGGTTCATTATCTTTCGTTATTGCGTAATCAATTTTTTCTCCTTTTTTT
>CAYJBL010000126.1:0-2706 GCA_964368115.1 uncultured Bacteroidales bacterium | reverse complement strand
GTCGTAACCTAATGCTTGAATAAATGGCATTATCAACGATGTTTTTGTCGCCTCTTCAGTTTTTGTAGCTTCTTTTCTTTGCTCTACTATCTCTGATAATTGAATTATTTTATCTTTAAAATCCATAAGTTATTTTATATAATTAGTTAATAACAAAGCACAATAATATATGTTTTTAGCTGATAATTACTATTAATGTGAGCAAATATATACAATTCCAATAATATATAACAAACTTAATGAAAAATTATTTGATCAAGAAAGTAACGGTTGCGTGAACAAAAATCACCCCAATAACAATTCAGTAATATTGGAATAATATTTCAGTAATAGCAAAATGCAGCTTTGCATTTTGCCATAATCTACTTTTGTATCAATAAATTTTTAATACAAAATGAAGATGAAACAGATTATTTCAATTATTACGTTTACCGTAATTATTAGCGTAGCTAGTGCGCAACAAACGCAAGTTCAGACTATCAATTTTACAACAGGAACAACGCCAGTAGTAAACGACTTGTCAGAAATTCCAGATTCCAAAGAAATTACCGATGCGCTTATGGAGTTTACTTACGACCATCGTTTTTTAACAGATACAACAGATACAACATCGTACCAAAGCGAGCTATGGATATTGCAGACAAGTCGTGATATGGCAAAATTTTCGTCGCTTATGAGAATGCAAATTGACTCAATGTTACAAGCGGCAACAATCGAAGAGATTCTGGCTGCACCTGATCGATTTGGTGGAGGCAACCCATTTGCCATATTCAAGAACTACCCGCAAGGAAAATTCACCACTATTGATAAAATATCTACCGATTGGATGAAAATTGAAGAGGAGATTGAACAACCAAAATGGGAACTAAAAAACGAAACAAAAGAGATTTTAGGTAATATCTGTCGCCGCGCAGAAACAACTTTCAAAGGACGACGTTGGATAGCTTGGTACACCGATGAAATTACAGCTACTACAGGACCTTGGAAACTTGATGGATTGCCTGGTCTTGTATGCGAAGCTTCAGATAGCGAAGGGCACTATTCGTACACACTTGTAGGTATTTCAACAAGTTCAAAACGCAAGATAACAATTCCAGATGCTAAATTTAACAATACAACGATTGACAAGTATTACAAAACAAAACGAAGTTTTATTGAAAATCCACTTGCAGGTCTTATCTCTAGCGGTGTAAATGTAACGTTTATTGACCAAACAACGGGTAAACCAAAAAACGAAGCTGATTTTATTCAATCAATGAAATACGATTTTATTGAGAGGTAGTTCATCATGAGAACTCTAATTGTAATAAGTTTAATGGCAATATCATTTTCAGTATCGGCACAGAGAGTTGTCGATGCTGAAAATGGAGAAGCTATTTTTGGTGCAGTAGTGCAACTCTTAGATAAAGATTTTACGCCTATTGATTATTCAATAACCAATGATAAAGGCGAGTATAAATCTTTTGGTAAAGAAGGAAAATGGCTTAAATTTAGCTGTTTGTCTTACCGTGCGGATACAATAGAAATAGAAAAACTGCCTAAAATAGTAAAGCTTTATACCGAGGCTTTGCAAATAAAAGAGGTGACAATAAATGCGCCTAAAATAAATATGCGTGGTGACACTCTTTCGTATAACGTAGCAAGTTTTGCAGAAACAACAGACCGAAGTATAGGCGATGTGTTAGATAAAATGCCTGGTGTAGAAGTTAGTGAGAGTGGTCAGATACAGTATAATGGAAAACCAATCAATAAATTCTACATCGAAGGTGCTGATATGATGGATTCGCGCTACGGTGTCGCTACAAATTCCATATCGTTCGACGATGTAGCAGCCGTTGAGGTTATGGAGAATCATCAGCCAATAAAAGCCCTTGATAGTATTTCGTTTACCGATAAAACAGCTATAAACTTGCGATTAAAAGAAGATGCAAAAGCGCGTTGGACAGGAAATATTGGTGCTGGTGGAGGAATTTCTGATCTTTATAGTTGTGATATTTCTGCCATGTCGTTTGGAAAAGCATTTCAAACCCTATCAACCCTAAAAGCGAATAATATTGGCGAAGATGTTACAAGCGAAATTTTGTCAACTTCATTCTTAGAACTAATAGCAAATCAAGAAAGTGGAGGCTCAATAGCAAACTATATTAATATTGATCCTGTGTATATTCCTAACGTTGATATGCACTTTGGGAATAATGAGTCGGTAAGTACAAATTTCTTAAATAAACTGTCGCCACAGAGCGATATTAAGGGGAATTTCACTTTTGGGAATAGTAATTTCACGGCAAGTCAGGAACGAGCAACAACATACTTTTTACAAGATAGTTTAATCGAAATTATAGAAGGAGAAAGTTCCATAGCACAAAATAAGAATGCTTCGGCGAATTTAGATTTTACTACAAATACTCAGAGTTTTTATCTGCGAAATAAGCTAAAAGCCGATTTAAACCTTAGCGATATTCTATTACAAACCTTAGGAACATATCCAAATGAACAATATGGAAGCATCGATAATCAGAGTTATAGCAACGATTTTGAACTTATAAAACGAATAGGCAAACGAACTCTGAATATATCGTCGTACAATGCTTATTCCACAAAACCTCAGAATCTTGTAGTTGCCGATACCTTTCATGAAAGCATAACGACCTCTGCTTTTGCTTCAAACACAAAAATGTCGTATAGTTTTGCCTTAGGGAAATGGAA
>CAYJBL010000125.1:0-5650 GCA_964368115.1 uncultured Bacteroidales bacterium | reverse complement strand
AAATAAAATAGATCGTTCAACTATATACTTTGTTAAATTGAAGAAGTAGTTTGTGAGATAAAATAGAAATTTATTTATATTATAATCTCGTAAATTATTTTTTTTAGAATAGTGAGTATCCCTGCAATATCAGCATTGTGTGATAACGATGGTAGGACTTATATAGATATTAATAATGTGATATTCAATATTTTTTTGAAAAATATTGTAAAATAAAATTATTATTATCATATTTGTTTAATTATTGATCAAGCTTAATATTAGTAAAAACTTCTTAAATATTTATAGCTATGGATGTAAGTCAAATAGAACGCGATATACATGATCAAAAAATTACATGTATTGAAACAATTAATCAGCTATGGTCACAAACTTATAATAGAGAAGGAAAACCAGATTGGTCACATATTATTCCATTTTACCACGAAGATGTTTATTTCAGAGATACAATCCAAGAAATAAGAGGGATAGATGATTTTATTGCAATGACAAAACGTTTGACAACTAGGTCGAAAGACTTAAAAATGCGGATTGTTAATTCAATGATGCTAGATAAGTTAGCTATTCTTGAGTGGGAAATGACTATAGGCTTTAAAAAATATCCAAACTCTATTATGTATGGAATAAGTCGTTTAACTTTAAATGGTGAAGGAAAAATTATTGAGCAGCGAGATTATTATGATTTATGGGGGGATATCTTTGATAATATTCCAAGGTTTTGTAAGATTTATAGACGATTTATGAAGAATAAATTTGGATAAAACATTATGTTACACTAATTATTATATACTATGAAAAGTTTATATGTACTTTTTTTTGCAACACTTTTTATTTTTTTTGCTTCGAACGTATTTTCACAAGAAAGACCAGAGTATGGTTTTAGGCTTGGGTATAACATGGGAACACAATATGGAAACTCTCATGTAGATATAGAGTACGATGTAAATTCAAGTGTAAGGCACGGTTTTGCAGGAGGTCTTATCGTAAGGTTCCCAATTACAGATTTCTTTAGTATCCAACAAGAATTTATATATTCTCAAAAAGGTTCTAATCAAGAAGTTTTAATTTTGAAACCAGCTGTAAATGCTAAATTAAACTATAGATTAGACTATTTTGAATTGCCAGTAATGTTTAGATATACAATAGTAAATATTAAAAATTTTGAACTTTATGCAAGTAGTGGATTTGTTTTTTCAATTTTGTTAAAAGGAAAACATGAGGTTAATGGCAATGTATTTATTAGCGAAGATTTGCAAATGGAAATTAATGAATCAGGAAATGCCGAAGGCGTAGATGGATTTGATTATAGTTTTATTTACGGATTAGGGTGTAAATTTCCAATATTAGAACAAGACTGTTTTTTTGAATACCGTCAAACAATAGGATGGAATATTTTGATGATGCCAACAATGGACGGTATTGATGCTGCTCCATTGCGAAATATGACTTATGCGCTATCAGTTGGAATTTTATTTTAGTACAAAAATCCCAAGAAAATGAAGAAAAATCCTAAGTTTTTTAAATATTTCCGCGAATATAAGTTCTCTAACGTGTTCGCAATGATAAAGAATAATAGAAAAGAACCAAAAATAAATTTAGATAATTTTAATGGTAAGTTGGTTGTAATTACTGGGGCAACCTCAGGGATAGGAAAAAGCTGTGCTCGTAAATATGCATCGCGTGGAGCTGATTTATTATGTGTCAATAGAAATCAAAAGAAATCAGAGGAGTTGAGACGAGAAATAGAAAGTGAATTTAAAACAAAATGTGACTTTATACTTGCTGATCTTAGTAAACTTGATGAAATAAAAAAAGCGGCAAAAGAACTATTGAATATAAATAGACCTATTGATGTAATTATTCATAATGCAGGAATATACTTAACAAAACGTGAATTAACAGAAGATAAATTAGAAAAAGTATTTGTTGTTCATTATTTATCTTCATTTATAATTAATTATATGCTGATGGGAAGATTAATATCACAAAATTCGTCTAGAATAGTTCTTGTTAATTCTGAAGGACACAGGTTTGCTGCGTGGGGCTTAAGGTTAGATGACTTAAATTGGACTAAACGATCTTATTCTGGACTTAAAAGTTATGGTTCTGCAAAATTAGCACAATTGCTTTCAATGCATATTTTTGCAATGAAATTTAGTGAGTCGGGAGTAACAATAAATGCAATGCATCCAGGGGCAGTAAAAACAGAGACAGGACAAGAAAATGGACCTATATACAAATGGTTAAAACGGAATTTTTTGGATAAAACTCTTAAATCAGTCGAATTATCAGCAGAAGCTTTATATTACTTAGGAACATCTGAAGAGGTAAGAAACTATAGAGGTCGTTTTTTTAATCTTACTGAAGATGAACAGCCGACTCCACCAGCATTAGATATCGAGGAGGCATATAAACTTTGGGATAAAAGCATAGAACTAGCTCAATTATAATATTTTTTATTATGACAACAATAAAATATGATACTATTGTAGTAGGTGGCGGAATTGCAGGGTTAACATCAGCAGCGTATTTGGCTCGAGCAGGACAAAATGTTTTACTTTTAGAGAAAAATGAAGTATGTGGAGGACTAGTTAATACATTCTCCCGAAGTGGATTTCACTTTGATGCAGGTGTCAGAGCATTGGAAGATGCAGGAATTATTTTTCCGATGTTGAAGGATTTGGGAATAGAAATGGAAGTGGTAAAAAGTAAAGTGTCACTTGGCCTTGAAGATGATATTATTCATATAGAAAATATAAAGCATTTAGAAGATTATAAACAACTTTTAATTAAACATTATTCAGAAAGTGAAAATGAAATAATAAAATTATTAAAGGTTATTCGGAAAATAATGAAGAATATGGAGGTTCTTTATGGAGTCGAAAATCCTTTATTTAAAAATCTTAAAAAAGATAAACAATATGTATTTAAACAATTATTGCCATGGTTGCCAAAATTTATTTTTACTATAAAAAAAATAAATAAATTGAATATACCAGTAGAAGAATATTTGGAAAGAATAATTAAAAATAAATCGCTTATAGACATTGTAAGTCAACACTTTTTTAAAAATACACCAACATTTTTTGCATTAAGTTATTTTTCATTGTATCTAGATTACTTTTACCCAAAAGGTGGTGTTGGCAGTTTATCCAACTTATTAGAAGAGAAAATAAATAAATTAGGGGGTAAAATTTTAATACAAAAAAAAGTTGTTAGTGTTGATGTAGCTAATTGTAAAATAACAGATTCTCATAATGATACATATCATTATGAGAATCTTATTTGGGCGGCTGACTTAAAAACATTTTATAATTTGGTGCGAGTGGATGGATTGTGTGCAAAAATTTGTGCAAAATATGAAAACCAAAAATCTAAAATCCTAAAAAGCAAGGGTGCAGATTCTGTTTTTACTTTATACTTACAAGTTGATGAGGTCCCAGAAAGTTTTGAGGCAATTGCAAATGGGCATTTTTTCTATACACCATCAAAAAGCGGTTTAGGTAATGTTCATCGCCAATATTTGAATAATTTACTTAGTGATTGGTCGCATGTGTCAAAAGATAGTGTAATGAGTTGGGTTGATAAATTTACTAGTTTGAGTACATACGAAATTTCAATTCCCGCTCTAAAAGATAGAGAAATGGCTCCAGAAGGAAAGACAGGACTTATTATTAGCTTATTAGTTGATTATAAGTTATTCGAAAAACTAGAAGAATTTAGATGGCTAGAAGAATTTAAAAAGAAGTTAGAATCACGAATTATTGATGTGATTACTAGTTCAGTATATCCATTTTTAAAAAATAAAATTATTGATCAATTTTCTTTTACTCCTCTAGGAATAAAAAATAGGATTGGAAGTTCTGAGGGAGCTATTGTAGGGTGGTCGTTTGAGCAAGAAATTCCTGCTGTTCATAAAATGCAGTATTCTGATAAGGCAACATTAACACCCTTCCATAATATATACCAAGCTGGCCAATGGACATTTAGCCCAGCAGGTGTGCCAATGTGTATTCTTACAGGTAAAATAGCCGCTGGTAGAATTTGTAAAAAAAGAAAGTAGATTATTAAGAAATAAATACTTAACCCTATAAACCCACCAAACATTTCATAAAACTTATCAGTGAGGGACTATGCAAATTTGCATATTTTTTATTGAGAATTATAAATGTTGCTGCTAGTATAGTCGTAATAAGAGCAACAATAATACCTAATAAAAAATTTAGTTCGTAGCTAAGTATTAAAAATAAGCCAACAGCGATTAATAATCTAACAATTACCTCAAGTAAATTGATCTTTTTTCTAAGTATCAGAGGCTCTAAGAAACTTATGAAAAGGATACCAGTTGAAATAACGCCAAGAGTAATCGAAATATTAGAGATTTTAATTGCATGAAAAAATGCGACCCAGTGAGCAACGACAATTAAACCAATACCCATAAATTTAAGTATCTGAATACTTGGAAGAGTTAAAGATTGTTTTTGTATTTTCAGATATATTACATAATCCAATAGCAGCAAAAAAAACATACAGGGTCAAGCTAATTGACTAGCAGGAGTGTAGTTGATTTTCCTATAATGACTGTTGATTCATAAATCAAAATAACAAAGTACATTAATAGTAATTGTGATCGCTGTGATTTTCTCATCTATTTTTTACTTTAATATTTGTTATAAAATAATACCATCTTGATTTTTTGTATTTATCAAGATGGTATTAAGTGTTGTTAAAAATATTTTTTCTATAACAACTATTAGTCGTTTATTAGATCTTTTACACTAGTAAATTTTACAACTCTGCTTTTCCAGTATGAATTCCAGCTACCATCATTATCATTAATTGTTACACCTGTACTTGTAGCAGCATGTACAATTCCTGTTACTTTTCCGTTATTGGTGCTATATACTATTGCGCAATGACTTATTCTAGAGCTATTTGGTTGCTTAAAGAATACTAGGTCACCAGGTCTTGCTTCCGACTCTCTAATTGTTTTTCCAACTGTTGCTTGGTCAGATGAAGTACGTGGTAATTCATAACCAGTTGCATGTTGATATACATAACGAGTAAAACCGCTGCAATCAAAACTAGATGTTCCTGTAGAACCAAGTTTATAAGAAGCACCTAAATGCTTTTTTGCCTCTTTGAGGACGGCTTCATAATAATTAGCATCTGGTTCTACTATGTCTATTTCTTCTTCCTCTTCTTCTTCCTCCTCTTCTGGTTTAGGTTTTTGTGTGCTACCACCTTTATAGCCTTTGAAAGTTGTCTCTAGAATAGAGTTTAATTGTGTAAGAAATTTTTCTTTTCCTTTGTACTCGTAATGATCTTTACAGTATATAATTTCGTTGTAAAGTTTGCTTTTTAATTCGTTTAACTGTTCTGTGTTTGTAGTGATATTTGCATAGCCATTGAAAAAATAAACACTGGCTAGTAGATGCTTGTATTTTTTTCTATAGCTAATAGCTTCTTCTGCTAGTGTTAATTCGGCACTGGCAGCGTAATAAAGAATACGATCATCCGAAGGATATTTTTTTACTTTTCTTTCTGCGTAACTTACAACATCCTTATACCTATACTCGGAATCATAAAACTCTAATTTATCAATGTATCTCTGAGCATCCATTGTTTGCGAACATAATAGCAAAACGAA
>CAYJBL010000124.1:4071-5696 GCA_964368115.1 uncultured Bacteroidales bacterium | reverse complement strand
ATCTAAAAAATGTATACATAAAACTTATTGAGATAAAATCTACTTTAAGAGTAAACTTTGTATTTCGATATAAAAATAAGGATATAACAAAAAATTATTCTCTTGAAGAGGCTACGAATATTTTATATGAAAATTTAAAATCAGAATTTAAAATCGGGACGCTTTTAAGTTTAGAGAATGATATTGTATTTGAAAAAATATCAGAATCTAATGCTAAAATAAGGTATAATAAAGCATCGTTAAATAGTATTCCAAATAAAACGCATGATAAACAAAAAAACAGAATAATAAACAATAATAAACAAACTACTTACCTTCACTTGCTAGGAATTACAAATGAAGATGGAGAAGTAAGACCTAAATTTCAGAATAAATTTCGTCAAATAAACAATTATATAGAAATTCTACATCCCGAACTTCGCAATTTAGATAGTTCGAAACAGATTAGAATAGCAGACATGGGAAGTGGCAAAGCATATTTAAGTTTTGCTTTATATGATTATTTATCTAATACATGTAAACTTGACGTGCATATTGAAGGCGTCGAAATAAAGCCCGAACTTGTTAAGCTATGTAACGGAATTGCAGAAAATGTAAAATTCGATAATTTAAAGTTTATCGAAAACTCAATACAAAAATACGATGCAAAAGACACTGATGTATTAATTGCATTGCATGCCTGCGATACTGCAACAGACGATGCGATAGCAAAGGGAATTTTAAACGATGCTCAAGTAATTATTGTAGCTCCATGCTGCCAACATCAAATAAGAGAAGAAATAGAAAAAAATAATTCTGCTCAAAACGACATATTACCTTTACTAAAACATGGTATTTTTACTGAACGCCAAGCAGAGCTATTAACCGACAGCATAAGATCATTATATTTAGAATATTATGGATACAAAGTGAAAGTAGTTGAATTTATTTCGGATGCACACACACATAAAAATTTAATGATAATTGCCCACAAGAAAATGAATTCAAAACCAAATATAAAAGCTGTAGAACAAATCGAAACACTTAAAAATTTATTCGGTATTAGAACTCACTATTTGGAAACTATTTTAAATATAAATAATAAATAGCATATTTTATTGTTTAGATTTGTAAGCATAACAATAGATAAGGACAAATATTTTTTATAAATTTACAGATTAAAATAAAAAGTATGATTTTAATAGAAACATCAAACTTCACATTAAGTCTAGCGAACTTGATATTTGCATTATCATCAATTGTTGTAGGCTTGTTTTTAATAATATTTATTAAATACTTTTTACGCAAAGAACGTATTCTTAAGCTATTTAAACAAAAACAAATAAACAAGATTCTACGATTTTCATACATAATGATTTTTTTCTTTATGTTATATGGAGTACTAGAATCTTTAGGAATAGACTTTAAAAAATTCTTAAACACCCCTATATTTAATACAGAACAAGTAAAAATATACATATATCACATAATTGTATTCTACAATATAGTTGTAGGAACACAAATTGTTATATATATAATACAAGCCTCTGCCGACCGAAAATCATCTAATGCAAGTGCAATAGAAAAAGGGAAAACACAAAGTATTTACCAAATTTTAAAATATCTAATATATGTAATTGCGATTG
>CAYJBL010000124.1:647-4061 GCA_964368115.1 uncultured Bacteroidales bacterium | reverse complement strand
AGTTTATCTGCACTATTAGTTGGGCTTGGTCTTGGGATACAGCATATTTTCAACGATATTGTATCAGGGTTTATAATACTATTTGACAGATAAATAAAAATTGGAGACGTTGTTGAAATAGAAGATGAGCTTATTGGAAAGGTAACAAAAATAAATTTACGCACCTCCACTTTAATCACTAGAGACAATGTAGAGGTTATAATTCCAAATAGTAAATTCACGACAGAAAATATCACAAATTGGACTCTCAATACAACAATAACAAGGTTTCATATTGATATTGGCGTTGCATACGGTAGCGATATCAGATTGGTTGAAAACATATTACTAGAAGCAGCTCAAGAAAATAAGCTTGTATCAACCGAAATGAAACCTATTGTTCATTTTAGGAATTTTGGAGAATCATCTTTGGATTTTAAATTGTTTTTCTATTCTGAAAATAATTTTTGGATAGAAAAATTAAAGAGCGACTTACGATTTACGATCGACCAAAAATTTAGAGATAATAATATCACACTTCCATTCCCACAAAGAGATATTCATATAAAGAACTAATTTCTGATGCAAAATAGATCATGAAATATAAACTTAAATCTCTTTTAATTATATCTATTCTATTATGCAGTTTTTCTTCTGTTGCTCAATTTATTAAAATGAGTGATAGAGTATTTATTGGAGGATATGTATTTGAAGAATCTACCGAACAAGCCCTCCCATTTGTTAATATCTATGACAAGGAAAATAGACGCGGAACTATTACTGATACGTCAGGATATTTTTTCATTATCGTAAACTTAAATGATACACTTGTGTTTAGTAGCTTAGGCTATGATAAAAAATATGTCGTAATCACAGATAGTAGCTCAGATAATGACAAACCATTGATTGTATTTCTTGATACAAAAATCTACGAACTAAATTCTGTTGATATAATTGCGCTACGAAAGTATCAGCAACTAGAGTATGAGATTACGAACATGAAACTTCCCGATGATGACTATGTTTATGCTATTCGGAATTTTCCATTTAGACCCAAAGACATTGACTATTATTCACGTATAAACAACATGGGATTTGGCATAGCCGTCAGCCCAATTACTGCTATATATGAACGATTTAGCAAAGAAGGAAAAGAAAAACGAAAATTAATGAAAGTTCAAGCAGACCAAGAAATTGATGATGCAATAAAATCAAAAGCAAGCATTGAGTTTATATCTTCTGTTTTAAAAATATCAGAACAAGAATCATGGGCTTTTATTAATTGGTGCAAATTTACAACAGAATTTGTCAATAGTCTAACGCAATATGATTTTGTCAATTTAGTTCGCCATAAATTTTCGCAATACAAACAACTACAACAAAACAGCGAATATATACCTAAAAAATAAAGGCTTAGCAATAAATACTAAGCCTTTATTTTTTATAATTCTTAACTAATTATTTTATTACATTTAGTTCTCTTCCTATCTTCTCAAAAGCTGCAATAGCTTTATCTAGGTGCTCTATTTCATGAGCTGCAGAAAGTTGTACTCTAATACGTGCTAAATCTTTAGGAACAACAGGATATGAGAATCCTATTACATATATTCCTTCTTCTAGAAGTTTTGCTGCAAAATCTTGAGCTAGCTTAGCATCATATAACATTACCGCACAAATTGCAGAGGCAGTAGGTTTTATATCAAATCCTATTTTGCTCATTCTCTCCATAAAGTAATCTGTATTACTATGCAATTTATCCTGTAATTCATTTGTAGAACTCATCATTTCTACCATTTTAATTCCAGCTGCAGCTACCATTGGAGGAATTGAATTTGAGAACAAATATGGACGTGATTTTTGACGCAACATGTCTATTATCTCTTTTTTTCCAGTTGTGAAGCCGCCAATTGCTCCGCCAAAAGCTTTTCCTAATGTTCCTGTAATAATCTCTACTTTACCCTTAAGATTGAAATGCTCTGTAACACCACGACCTGTTTTTCCTACTACTCCAGCAGAATGTGATTCATCAACCATAATCATTGCATCGTATTTTTCTGCTAATGCAACTATTTTATCAAGTGGAGCAACATTTCCGTCCATAGAAAATACGCCGTCTGTTACAATAAGTTTAAATCGACAATCTGCAGCTGCAATAAGCTGTTGTTCTAAGCTTTCCATATCTGCGTTATCGTATCTAAATCTTTTAGCTTTGCATAAGCGAACACCGTCAATTATTGACGCATGATTTAACGAGTCAGAAATTATTGCATCTTCTGGACCTAACAATGGTTCAAAAACACCGCCATTAGCGTCAAAACATGCTGCATATAAAATTGTATCTTCTGTTCCAAAAAACTCTGCAATTTTTGCTTCTAATTCCTTGTGCAAATCTCCTGTTCCACAAATAAAACGTACAGATGACATTCCGTATCCGTGAGTATCAAGAGCTTTTTTTGCCGCCTCAATTAATTGTGAATTGTTTGATAATCCTAAATAATTATTTGCACAAAAGTTCAATACACGTTTTCCTGTGCTTACTTCTATTTCTGCATCTTGAGGAGAAACAATTACTCTTTCAGATTTATACAAACCTGCATCTTTTATCTCTGTGATTTCTTTCTCTAAGAAAGACTTAAAATTTGAGTACATAAAATATTATTTAATAAGTTTCTATATAATTACTACTTACTACCACATTTCTTAGAACAGCATGATTTTTTTGCTCCACATGTATTTGCTTTTTGTGGTTCTGCTTTGAAGCCAGCTTTTGAAATTGCTGCAATTAATTTTTCTGAATCTGTTTTATCATTACGATATTCAATCGTAATAATATCTTTTTCAAAATCTGTTTCAACCATTTTTACTCCTTTTGTGTATGTCAGTTCTTTTTTAATTTTTGCTGCACATGATCCACAATCCATATTGCAACTTAATACAATTTTTGACACTTTTTCGTTTTCTGCAAACGTTGTAGTAATTCCTATAAAGAAAAATACTACTGACAATAAAATTACTTTTTTCATTTTTATTAAATTTTTGATTAATTATTATTTTCTATTCTCTATCAATATAAAATCTAAGTCCTAAATAAAATTTTCGTCCATGAATTGGCCCCCAAATTAACGATGAATCAAAATCTTCGCTAAATGGATTATCAGCTGCAATTATAGGATTTTTCTGTGTAAAATTAAGAATATTTTCGACACCACCATATATTTCCCACTGTTTAAAATATTTTGTAATCTGTCCATTCAAAATCGTATATGGTTCATATGAATTAGCTACACCATACTCTTCTGGGGTAGATGGGATTCTACCGTTTCCATTTATTTGAGTTGTAAAATCTATTTGCCATTTTTCTAATGGTGTTTTATACGACATTGTAAACAATCCTTTATAACGATTAGTAAGTGGACTTTCAACTAGTTTTCCATC
>CAYJBL010000124.1:0-637 GCA_964368115.1 uncultured Bacteroidales bacterium | reverse complement strand
AATTGGAATGTATTTGAATATGATTTACCATCAAGATTATAAAACTTTACTTCGCCAAATGTTTCAAAATCTGTAATAATTTGATTTATAAAATTTGTATGATAAAATTCTGCATTTACTGCCATATCTCTATTTCCTACAGGCACATACCAAGTTAGGTTTCCCCCAAAATTCCATGCTTCTTCAAGATCTAAATCCGGTGCAATGTAAATTTTCCTTGACGAAGCCAAAATAAAGCTATTTTCAGCAAGTACATTTGCTTTTCGGAATCCTCTTCCTGCTGAAGCTCTCAATGTCACATTTCCAGTTAAATTATATTTCAAATTCAAACGCGGTGTTATTAAAAAATCATACTGATTGTGATAATCTGCTCTTACGCCTAGAATCACATCAAGCTTATCTACTGGCTTACCTGTGTATTGAAAGTAAACACCTGGGACAATTTCTAAATCAGTAATTACCGAATCATTTAATAATTGATCTAGATTTTCATATTTCATACTTGTGCCAAGGTGATATTTGTGATTTTCGTTTCCTGCAAATGCCGATTGCCAAATTAAGTTATAATATCCGCTTATTTGCTTAGCATCAAATGTATTTAGTCCATAATAAGAGTCTTGATTATGGTGTGTGAAAT
>CAYJBL010000123.1:0-5712 GCA_964368115.1 uncultured Bacteroidales bacterium | reverse complement strand
AACCCTCATTGCTATTCGACAGATGATAAAGCGAGAAAATGAGAATCAACGACAAAAAATTGTTTTACAGAATCAAAAACTTATTACACCAATTAGGCTTCAAGCATACGAGAGAATTATTCTTTTTCTTGAACGAATATCTCCTAATAGTGTATTAACTAGACTTCAAACGCCAAACATGAGCGTTCAGCAATTGCACCAAGAGTCTGTAATTCTAATTAAAAGCGAATACGAGCACAATTTATCTCAACAGGTATATTTATCTCCAGAAGCGTGGGAACAAGTAAGAAATGCTAAAGAAAATACCATTAAATTGCTTAATGCTAGCCTAAAAGTAACCAACCCTGAGGATAATGCAATGAGATTTAGCAAAGTAGTATTTGAGAAACTAATTGAAGAGAAAAAATCGCCATCTCAAACTGCAATCGACTTGCTAAAGAAAGAGATTGGTGTTCTTTTTTAATATCTTTACAATAGCCCGTTACACTAAATAATTATTTGAAATCACCTAAAATGACAAAGAAAGTATATATTGGAATGAGTGCCGACCTAATTCACCCAGGTCACTTAAATATTATTAATGAGGGCAACAAATTGGGAAAAGTAACGGTTGGTATTTTAACTGACAAAGCTATTGCAAGTTACAAACGTTTACCTTATTTATCATTCGAGCAAAGAAAGATAATTGTAGAAAATCTAAAGGGTGTCGATAAAGTTATTCCTCAAGACACCCTAGATTACAGACCAAATCTGAAACTCGAAAGACCTGATTTTGTTGTTCACGGAGACGATTGGAAAGAGGGCATACAAAAGCAGACCCGCCAAGATGTTATTGATACAATATCGGAATGGGGAGGAAAATTAATAGATATTCCGTATACTCTTGGCATTTCTTCTACAAAAATTAACGAAAGCCTTAAAGCAATTGGAACAACTCCAGAAATTAGAATGAAACGCTTACGTCGCTTAATTCAGTCTAAACCAATTATTAGAATTTTAGAATCTCACAGTGGTTTAACAGGTTTAATTGCCGAAAACACTTCGGTAGAAATTAATGGTAGAAAAATTGAATTTGATGGAATGTGGTCTAGCAGCTTAACTGACTCTACTTCAAAAGGCAAGCCAGATATTGAAGCAGTAGATATTACTACAAGAATGCACAATTTAAACGACACGCTTGAATGTACTACAAAACCAATAATATACGATGGCGATACAGGAGGCAAAATTGAGCATTTTGCATTTACTGTTCGCACCTTAGAACGTCACGGAATTTCTGCAATAATTATTGAAGATAAAACAGGTCTTAAAAAGAATTCACTATTTGGAACTGCTGTTGCTCAAACACAAGACACAATTGAAGAGTTTTGCGAAAAAATTAGAGCAGGAAAACACGCACAAGTAACAGACGATTTTATGATTATTGCTCGTGTAGAAAGTCTTATTCTTGGTAAAACAGTTGAAGATGCATTAGAACGTGCTAAAGCGTATATAAAGGCTGGAGCAGATGGAATAATGATTCACAGCAAAGAGAAAACAGGAGTAGACATCAAAAAATTTTGTGAAACATTCCGCAAAACAGATTCTTCTACCCCAATAATTGTAGTTCCATCTACATTTAACCATATTACAGAAGATGAATTTGCAGCGTGGGGAATAAATATTGTAATTTACGCAAATCACATGTTACGAGCATCTTACCCAGCAATGCAAAATGTAGCAAAATCTATTTTGGCAAACGGACGTTCATCTGATTGTAACGATAAGTGTATGCCAATTAAAGAAATTTTAGAATTAATTCCAGGAACAAAATAATGATTAACCCAGAGTTCTTTTATAGTTTATTAGTAAAAAAATGTATTGATTTTTATTGTGGAGTACCTGATTCTTTACTAAAAGACATTTGTGCATTTATTACCGATAACACATCAAAAACTCATCATATAATTACTGCAAACGAAGGAAATGCAGTTGGGTTAGCTGCAGGATATCACATGGCTACGGGAAAAATTCCAATGGTATATATGCAAAATTCGGGGTTAGGAAATATTGTAAATCCTTTACTATCATTAACCGACCAGAAAGTTTACAATATCCCATTGTTTTTAATGATAGGTTGGCGTGGCGAACCCAACGTAGCCGACGAACCTCAACATATAACGCAAGGTGAATTAACTTTGAGTTTGTTAGAAACTATGAATATTCCGTACGTTATTTTGAGTTCTGAAGAGTTCGAAGCAGAGAAACAAATTGAAGAAATAATTGCTAGCATTGAAACATTGGGAACACCACATGCTTTAATAGTAAGAAAAGGAATTTTTGAAAAATATTCAATAAAATCTCCTATTAAAAGCAATTATGAAATGACTCGTGAGCAAGCAATTGAGATTATCATAAATGAATTAATCGATAGCAATATAGTTGTTTCTACTACAGGAAAGACATCAAGAGAGTTATTTGAAATACGCGAAGCAAAAGGACAGCCCCATAATGCAGACTTTTTAACGGTTGGTTCTATGGGGCATGCAAATCAAATTGCGTTAGGAATTGCAATCGCCAAACCACAAAGAACAGTTTTATGTATCGATGGAGACGGAGCCTTGTTAATGCATATGGGCAGTTTAGCGATAAATGGAGCTGCAAAAGCCGAAAATTTAATTCATATCGTTATAAATAACGGAGCACATGAATCTGTAGGAAGTCAGCCAACCGTAGGTTTTAATATTGACTTCCCCACAATTGCCAAAGCAAATGGATATTCTTCAGCAATATCTGTGCAAACAAAAAAAGAGTTACAAAAAATTGCTAAAACAATACATAATATTAAAGGTCCTACACTTATAGAGATCAAGACAAAAATAGGTTCGCGCGACGATTTAGGGAGACCTACAATTTTACCAATTGACAACAAAATTGCTTTCATGAAAAACTTACAGGACTAGTATTATGGAACAAAAGGTTTTTCATCCGCAGCAGCTAAATCAATTAAAAGAACAGATTAGATTTTTTGAAAGTAAAAATATATTTGTTGTACGAGGAGGGAAATCTTTTGTCTGTTCAGGGTCTAAAGATTTTATTAATGAACTACTCGAAGACTCTTCTTATACCTCTTTCCATGAATTCGAGACAAACCCTCAACTAAGAGATTTAAAAAAAGGGGTTGCGTTGTTTAATAAGCAGCAACATGACCTAATAATTGCCATAGGTGGTGGAAGCGTAATTGATATGGCTAAACTAATTAGTATATTTGCTCATCAAAAAGCAAATTATACAGACCTAGTGCATGGAAAAGCAGAGTTAGAAAACAAAAAAACGCCACTGCTTGCGATTCCTACAACTGCAGGAAGTGGAGCCGAGGCCACACGGTTTGCGGTTTTATATATCGAAAAAAATAAATATTCCGTAGAACATAATCTAATACTACCCGATTATATTTATTTGTCGTCGAAATTTTCTATGACGGCAACGCCCTATTTAACAGCATGTACAGGAGCTGATGCGTTTAGTCAAGCCGCAGAAGCAATTTGGAGTGTTAATGCCAATGAAGAATCAATAAATTTCGCTCAAGAATCAGTTCGTTTGATATGGAAAAATTTACTTTTGGCTGTTAAAGAGAATAACCAAGAGGCAAAACAGCAATTATTAAAAGCTTCGTATTTAGCAGGAAAAGCAATAAATATAACAAAAACTACTGCACCACATGCTCTTTCGTATGCATTTACAAGTTATTATAATATTCCTCATGGGCATGCAGTAGCATTGTCGTTACCGTTTTTCTTACACTATAATTTTAATCTTACCGATTCTGACTGTACTGATTCGAGAGGCGCAAAAACAGTTAAACAAAGAATTTCAAAAATTATTGAGATTCTAAACTGCACTGAAGACTCCTTAAAAACTACTCTTACAACCTTCTTTGAATCAATAGGATTGGAAATGGAAATATCAAAATTAATCCCGTTTTTTGATATTCATGTCATTAAATCAAATGTTAATTTACAGCGATTAAATAATAATCCTCGTAAAGTAACAAACCTCGTTATAGAACAATTTTTACAAACCTCAAATACACAATAAAATGAACTTATTATACATCGATCCAGCATCTACAAGCGCACTATTGTATATTGTCATAGCCTTGGCAGCAACAGCAGTCTTTGCGCTAAGAGGTTTTTTTTATAAGGTTAAAAACTTTGTTTTGGGTAAAGGGTTCAAAAATCATAATGATTTTGAAGGCATAGATATTATTTTTTACTCGGAAGGAAAACAATATTGGTCTGTATTTTTGCCAATTATCCGTGCACTTGAAGCAAAGAAAATTCCATGTGCTTATTTAACTTCAGACAAGGATGATCCAGGATTAGAATACAAATCAGAATTTTATGGAAGTAAATTTATTGGCAACCTTACCATGACATCGGTATATTTGAATAAACTAAAGGCAAAGTTTGTAGGTATGACAACTCCGCAGCTAGATGTTATGATGATTCGTCGCTCAAAAAATGTTACGCACTATGGGCATATTGTTCACGCACCTATCGATGTGTTTACATACCGTAAATTTGCATTTGACTATTTCGATTCTGTATTTTGCTCTGGATATCACCAAATTGAAGGCATTAAAAAATTAGAAGAGAAGCGAGGTACGCATAAAAAACTTCTTTTGGAAACTGGTTTGACGTATTATGATATAATGCTAGAAGACATTAAAAATATTGAGGTTGCTACAAAAAAAGAGAAACCTATTGTTTTAGTTGCTCCAACATGGAAAGACTACTCAATATTGAATCGCTTTGGAGTAAAGTTTTTTGAATCGCTACTAAAAAGCGATTCTTACGACGTAATATTGCGACCTCATCCACAGACTCATGTAAGTTACCCTGAAATTATTAGCGAAATAGAAGAGCACTTCAAAAATGAACCGCGTCTAGTAATAGATCGTAACCCTTTAGCAACCGAAAGTATGTTAAAATCGGATATGATGATTGGCGACCTTTCGGGCGTATTTTGGGACTACTCCTTTTTGTTCGGAAAACCAGTATTGTTATTGAAAACAGAATTTGAAAAGATTGAAGGTTTTGAAAGCGATGAACTCGATTACGAAATGTGGGAAATACGCGAACGAGGTAAACTGGGTAAAATTTTCAATGAAGATGATCTAGATTCTATAAATGAAATTGTGTGCGATTTATTACAAAATCCGCCTACTGGAAATCTAGAAGAACTACGAAACGAGTCGGTTTATAATTTTGGAAAAGCAGGAGAGGTTGCTGCCGAACAAATTTTAAAAATTATTAATAAATAATATCGTTATGAACTTTTTTGAATCAATAATATCTCCATTTATTTTCATAATTGAGCAACTTTTTTTGTTAGGTTACAATTTAACTGGTAATTATGGATTTGCAATACTATTGTTGAGTTTCGGCATTTCGCTCTTGTTACTTCCAATATTTGTTTTTATAGAAAAAGTAAAAAAGAAAGACGATGTTATTAAACGCAAAATGCAAGCTTCGGTTGATATTATTAAGCGCGTATATAAAGGTCAAGAGCGATATTATTATCTTAAAACATTAAACCGACAGTTTGGTTATAATCCACTTAAAGCCCTTATTCCTATTCTAAGTTTGTTGCTTCAAATTCCATTTTTTATTGCGGCATATCAATATTTAGAATCTTTTGAGGCATTAAAAGGCGTTTCGTTTTCATTTA
>CAYJBL010000122.1:0-5731 GCA_964368115.1 uncultured Bacteroidales bacterium | reverse complement strand
TTATGTTTTTGTTTTGGTTTTTTATCCGTTTTTAAGTTTTTGTAAATGGATAAATTTTTAAATAAATGCTTTTTAACTTGTGGTGTGGAAAAAAAAAAAGCGACCATAAAGATCGCTTTCAAGTAAGATAAGTTTAAAAAATTAATAAATTATTCGTTCATTAGTTCGTATAAAATATCGAGTTTAGGAGTTAAAATAATTTCGGTTCTTCTATTTTTTGCACGAGCCTCAGGGGTTTTATTTGTGTCAACTGGTAAGTATGCACTACGACCAGCAGCAGTTAATCTTTGAGGGTCAATGCTCGATTTTTCAAGGATAATTTTCACAATAGATGTAGCTCTTTTTACACTTAAATCCCAGTTGTCACGAATATGTCCGTTTCCGCCATAAGCAAGTTCATCAGTGTGTCCTTCAATCATAATGTTAATGTCTGGATTATCTTCTAAAACATTCGCCAATTCTTGTAATGCTTCAACACCTTTTGGGTCTACATCCCATTTTCCTGATTTGAAAAGCAGTTTTTCGTCAAGAGACACATAAACTTTTCCGTCTTTCATTGTAACAGTTAGTCCTTTTCCTTCGAAGTTTGTAAGTGCGTCAGCAATTCTATTACGTAATGCATTCATAACAGAATCTTTAGCATTTAATATTGCCTCAAGTTCAAGGATTTTTTTGCTTTTTTCAGCTAGCTCCTTTTCTTTAAGTTCGATTTGAATACGCATAGCCTCAAGGTTTGCTTTTTCTTGATTAAGTTTAGCTTCTAACGCTCTAAGCTCGTCTTCTTTTTTCTGAAGCTCGTCGCGAGTAGTTTGTAGTAGTGCCATTGCTTTTTGAGCATTAGCATCTGCATCGCTTGCTAATTTACTTTGGTTCGAAAGCAGTTGATTATATAGCTCGTTAAGTTTATCGTACTGTGCCTTCACTTTACGATACTCTTTCCCGATAGATGTTGTATCAGCAAGTAACGTAGCGTTCGATCCACTAAGTTTGTCAACTTGAGCTTGAAGTTCGTTGTTGTTGGTTGTAAGAGTTTCATTTTCTTTTTTAAGATCGTCGCGCTCTGCTTTCATTTCTTCTTTCTTTGCTTGCGCATTGTCAAATTTTGTAGCGGGAACACAACTAAAAACTAGAGATGTAAGTGCAATATAGCCCACTAAATAAATTAAATTTCTACGATTCATAGTTCTTTTCTAATTTTATTATACACGCAAAAATATATAACTTATTAATGAAATATTTAGTAGAAATAGGTTTTCTTTTAACACTTAATTACTTAAAACATTCAGAATTTTTTTTATACTATTAAATATTAATTGTTATACATTTGTCGTTTGATTATGATTGATGTTGATAAATATAAATTACTGAGTAAAATTGACTCACCAGAGGATTTGAGGGAATTAGATATTACTGATTTGCCGAATGTTTGTGACGAACTCCGTAATTTTATTATTGAATCAAATTCTCAGAATCCAGCACATTTTGGTGCAAGTCTCGGAGTGGTAGAATTAACTGTCGCAATGCACTATGCTTATAATACTCCAAGAGATCTTATTGTTTGGGATGTAGGTCATCAGGCTTATGGTCATAAAGTCTTGACAGGCAGAAAAAAACAATTTCATACAAACAGAAAATATAAGGGAATAAGTGGTTTCCCAAATCCTAAAGAAAGTATTTACGATAGTTTTGGAGCAGGTCATGCTTCGATAAGTATATCAGCAGCTTTGGGAATGGCAACAGCGTCGAAATTTCAAAATATTGATCGGAAGACAATAGCTGTGATTGGCGATGGAGCTCTTTCGGGTGGAGAAGCTTTTGAAGGTTTAAATAATGTTGCAGCAACTAATAGCGATGTGTTAATAATTCTTAATGACAACAAAATTGCTATAGATAAAAATACAGGAGCATTAACAGATTACCTTACTGATATTGCCACATCAAAAACTTATAATCGAATAAAGGATGATGTATGGAAATTCTTAGGTAAGGTAAGTAAAATAGGAGTAAATGTTCAGAATTTTACCCAAAAAATCGACCATGCAGTAAAGTCGATTGTAATGAAAAATGGAAATTTGTTTGAATCTCTAGATATTCGATATTTTGGACCTGTTGACGGTCATGATGTAGAATCATTAACAAAATTATTGTCAGATATTAAAAATATTGGTGGACCAAAACTTTTACATGTGATAACAAAAAAAGGTAAAGGTTTTGAAGTTGCAGAAAAATATCAAACAAAATGGCATGCTGCTCCAGGAAAATTTGATATTTCGACAGGTGAAATTTTTAGAGAAACTAAAACTTGTGAAATTCAGGCTTTTCAAGATGTGTTTGGGGATGCGATAGTTGAACTTGCAGCAAAAAATGATAAGATAGTTGCAATAACTCCGGCAATGGTTTCTGGAAGTTCGTTGGTGAAAATGTCGCAGCAATTTCCAAATAGATGTTTTGATGTTGGAATCGCTGAACAACATGCTGTAACATTTGCAGCTGGCTTGGCAAAAGAGGGGATGACACCTTTTTGTTGCATTTATAGTTCATTCTTACAACGCGCATACGACCAACTGATACATGATGTAGCTTTGCAAAATATTCCAGTAATATTTTGTATCGACAGGGCTGGAATTGTTGGGCACGATGGGGCTACTCATCACGGTGTGTTCGATATATCTTTTTTAAGGTGTGTGCCAAATCTTATTATCGCAGCTCCACGTGATGAATTTCAATTACGAAATTTGATGTATACAGCACAATTACAGAAGCACGAAAATCCAATTGTGATTAGATATCCTCGAGGAAAAAGCTCTTCTCCAAAATCAGAAATTGTTTTTAATGAAATAGAATTTGGAAAAGGTAAGTGTGAAGTTCAAGGTAGCGATTTAGCTATAGTTTCTGTAGGACCTTCAACGCTAAATGCAATAAATTTGGCAAACGAACTAAAGCAAACAGGTGTGAATATTTCGGTTTATGATATGATTTTTGTAAAACCTCTCGATTATGAACTAATGGATCAAGTTTGTGAGAAGCATAAATACATTGTCACAATAGAAGATAATGTTGTGGCGGGAGGATTTGGCTCTGCCGTATTGGAGTATGTATCTGAAAAAAACTACGATGTAAAACTAACTCGCTTAGGTATTCCAGATAGATTTATCGAACACGGAACACAAAGTGAACTTATAGAAGAATGTGGTTTCGACCTTGATGGTTTAAGAAAAACAGTATTATCGATTTTAGATTGTTAAACTCAGTTATTGCGCAATTAAAATCTCTTCTAAAACATTATATAACTTTTCTTCGTTATAAGGTCTTGCGATAATGTTTAAATCTTTATCTACTAGTATCATAATAGGAGTTGCGAATATTGCATAGTCGTTAACGATTTTTCCTTCCCATGATTGAAAATCGCAGATCGTTTTCCATGGAATTTTTACGTTTGATAAAAAATCTTCAAGTTTTTGTTTATCATTATCTAAGCTAATTGTGATAACATCTATATTTGCTTGGTTTAGTATGTTTTGAGATTGGGCTAGTTTAGGGAGGCTGATTTTACAATGCTCGCACCATGTAGCCCAAAAATATAATAATGTATAATCGCTTTGCATTTCGGATAGAATAATTTTATCTCCGCTCAAACTCTTTGCAATTATATCAGGGGCAATCTTACCTACCGAAAGATCGTTGATGCTTTTAATACGCATTTTTAGACTTTCATTTCCTTCAGAGCATAAATTTCCATATTCGAGACTCAACTTTGCACTAGCAATATTTAGATCAAGAGACTCAAAGCCAGATAAAATAAATTCAAATACATAATCGAAAATAGCAGGATCGCCAAAAAATATCTCATCTAAAATAGTTTTTGCCGCTTGAAAATAAACTTCTTGGTCGTTGCTGTTGAACAGTTTGAAGTAGTTTAAAATAGTCTCACTGTAAGCATCCGAATTTAAAAGCTCTATATCGTTTATTGGGTATGTAGAAAAATAGTTTTCTAAAATATACTCTTTTTTCTCGTATTCATTGTACTTTGCAGGAGGATTGATTGCTTTTTTATATTGTAAGTATTTTCCTGCAAAGCTGTTGGGAGCTATCTTTATTGCTTTTTCAAGATTCTTATTTTTTAGGTTTTTTTCTTTCGATAATTCATTTATAGCTTTGGATTTGAAATTATTGTCGGGATAAATGTCGATTAGTTGAGATAAGATATCTATTTTGTAATCATAGGTATAATTGCTTACTATATAGCTATATAGTTGGGTGTTCTGCTTCGATTTAATTATTTTCATATTATATTGAAGATTCTCTACTGAAGTTTCAAAATGAATATCTTCGAAGTAATATATTATATCGAAATACGAATGTGTATCGAGAAAGATACGGTATAATCCCGAATTTAAACTGTCAATTGTAAATTCAAAATTTCCAGCAATATTAGTATAGACTGTTTCTACAAGTTTGCTTTCATCGCCGTGCTGAGAACAGATATTTACAGCTCTGCTTGAGTATCCTTTTATTTTTCCGCTAAGTACGTGTTGAGCAGAAGAGTAAATGGAGTAAAAGCAAAAAAAGATAAAAAGGAATCCCCCTATTTTAATGTTCATAGTAAATTATTATTTGCATGTTTCGCACCAAAGTTTCTTAACTTTAGTATTTACAAATGTTTGCACCGAAAGCTTCTTGCCAGCAAAAAGACTGCAGAAATAATCTTTATTTTGTGATCTTATTTTTTCGAGTGCATAATAGAAATTATTTGAATGAGTTTTATATTCAACTTTCGAGCATAAGTAAACATAAGTAGTAAGTAAATCGAAAGGAATATTATCGTTCTTGATCCATGGTTCAATCATTTCTAAAGCAAATTTATAATCTCCTTTATTGATGAAAATATTTGATAATTCCATAGATGTTTCCCAAGTAAGTTCTTTAAAATTGATAATCCCTTTGATGATGTTTATTTTCTCGGAAACTAGTTGATGGTCTGCTCCAAGTGTATTTTTGTAGTGCTCCATTGCTTTCAACTGAAATTGAATATTAAGCAAATCAACACTATTGACACCTATTGGGGTGTTGTATATGTTGTTTATTCGCTTTTGTATCTCCAAAATGAAGTTCTCATTGCTATAGTCTCCAGTTATTATTTGGCATAAAATATCATTGTATTGAATATAGAAATTGTATTGATCCAATTTGTATAAATTGTTTACTTTTTGAGTATAATCATGATTTATTTTATCTTTAAAGATATATTTTGTCAACCATATTTTATTCATACTTAAACCAGCAAATTCTTTAACTTGAGGAATTCTCATATCTGATACAGAATTTTCGTTGTATTTTCCATTAACAACTTGTTTCATAATATATTTCTGTATAGAAAGAGCTTTGTCAAGATCATTAGATTCTATTGATTTATTGAATTGGTCGACAACATACGCTTGTTCCTTATCTCCCTCAATATTGTAGGTAACCCAAATTGTAACATTAGCATAACGATGTTTTTTTAGAATGCTTTCCATTTTTACCTGATTTGTATTGACATAAGCACTTGCTTCTCTTAAATTCATTGTAGAAGCAATTTCAAACTGAGTTCCTTTTACATCTGCTTGCAGGTCTTTTAAATTAGGAGCTGTAGTAATAGAGTCAATAATTTTAGTATTTTGAGATGTTTCTAATGCATCGACAATGGATTCTGCTCTTTTGCGTTGTAAGTTTGCATTTTCGGATTGGTTAC
>CAYJBL010000121.1:2889-5808 GCA_964368115.1 uncultured Bacteroidales bacterium | reverse complement strand
AATTAAAATATTGCTTTTCCCTTGCTTAAATTTACGAACAGCTTCATTTCTCTCTGTTTGTGTAAAATCAGAATTTATTTGTAAACATTTAATTCCCTTAGACGCAAGCATATTATGCAATATCGAAACTTTTGTTTTCTTAGAAACAAAAATAATAATTCTTTCTTCTTCTCTTTTTTCCAATAACTTACCCAACAATTGAAACTTATCTTTTTCATAAACCAAATAAGCGTATTGAATAATCTCTTCAGCAGGTTTGGAAAAATTTAAGTTTATTATTTGTGGTTCTTTCAATAACTTTTCTGCAAGCACTTTTATAGCACTAGGCATAGTTGCACTGAACAATAATGTTTGTTTTATATCTGGTAACTTTTGAGTTATTGAAATAATATCGGCATAAAACCCCATATCTAGCATTTCATCTGCTTCGTCCAACACAAAAAATTGCAAATTATTTAATTCAGCATATCCCAAACTTAAATGAGATATCAGTCTCCCAGGTGTAGCCACAACGATATCTGCACCTTTTATTAGAGCGTCTTTTTGTCGATCAAAACTCACTTTATCATTTCCACCATATACAACAAAAGATGAAATTTCGGTAAAATATCCAAGTCCTTCGATTTGTTCTTCTATTTGCAAGCAAATTTCACGTGTCGGCACTATTATCAACGCTTTTATTCCTTTTGATTTTGGGGCTCTTAGTATTTTTTCTATTATTGGAATTAAAAAAGCTGCTGTTTTTCCTGAACCTGTCTGCGAACAAGCTAATATATCTTTTGATTCTAATATTGCAGGTATTGCTTGCCCTTGAATAGGTGTCATTTTTTCATAGTTAAACGACTCTATTCCTTCAAATAGACTTTCTAAAAGTGCAATGTCTCTAAATTTCATTATTTGCGAGTATTCTTATTTTCTTATTTAGAAAATAAATTTCTTTTACCTTGGTTTACTTTTGTAAAAACACCTTGATTTACAAATCTCACATCCTCAATTGTATAAAAAGCTCCTGGATTATATTTATTTACTAATACTGTCACCTCTTTCAATCTCTTTCTACTTATTGTCATATAAAGAATATTTACTGGCCCTTGAGTTCCGTTTGCGGGTACAGATGTTAGACCATAGCCTAGCAGCCTTAAATTCTCTATCAATTCTTCTGCTGGCTTAGCTGTAATAAGCCTAATTCCAACAATTCCTAACGCAATACGAGCTTCAATCACCATACCTATCCAGTTTCCTGTTGCAAAACCTAAAGCATAAAATAAGTAGCAAATCCAATTATCAAGATTTTCCATAATCTGACTAATTGCTATTATCCAAATCAGTATCTCAAAAAAACCAAATATTGGAGCAAGTTTTTTATATCCTTTTGCTACTAATATTATTCGCAATGTTCCTATTGTCACATCGCAAATTCTTGCAAAGAAAATCATTAGTGGTAACAATATATATGAAAAAACATCAAAATCCATGTGTCAAGTATTTTACTATCTTATTATACTTACTCTTCCGTTTACTGGTTTAGCTTCACCTCCTAGTTCAATAATATACCAATACGTATCGCTTGACAAAGGTTTTCCTGCATAAGTTCCATCCCAACTAAAGTCAGTTCCATGTGATTCGTATAATATTTTTCCATATCTATCAAACAATGTAATATATGCCGACGGATAATGGTATAATCCTCCTATTTCCCACTTATCATTATAACCATCACCATTAGGTGTGAAAAAATCTGGAGCATATATTGCCGCTTCTAAATACACATATTTTGAAGCAGAGCATGCATTTGCATCTTTAATTTGAAATGTATAATATGCCGCTGGTAGCAAATCGAAATAGTTATCATCTTGCCATAATATACCATCATGCGAATAAGTATAAGGAAGTAACCCATTTTCTACTTCTATGCTTATACGCCCCCCCGTTTGATTTGTGCTTGATATAATAGGGTTTTCTACATATTCAATATTAATATCTGCAGTGGCACTACATCCAATATTATCTGACACTGTAACCATATATAAACCTGGCATTTCAACTCTAAATGTTCGATTTGTACTTCCATCATGCCATAAATATGAATGGTACAATTCTTTTGTGGTTAAAGAGTATATCGCACTATCGCAGAGTGTTGTATCATTGCCTAAACTTGGCTCTAAAGCTAAATGTTCGTTAACATAAACTGAATCTGAGCTTTCGCACTCGTTCTCATCAGTAACAGTCACACTATAATAGCTTGTTTGATCTGCAATTATATACGAAAGTGTAGAGCCATCATTCCAAACATAGGTTTCATAATCTTCTTCAATAAAAATTGTATCTGATTCGTTTTCGCAAAATTCAATTGTGTTTCCTAAGTCTACTATTGGTTTGTCAAAAATTTCGAGTGTAATAAAATCCTTTGTCTTGCACCCGTGAATTGTTGTTACTTCTACCCAATATGTTCCTGAGCTTTCAACACTTATTAGTCTTGTTGTTTCGTTTGTATTCCACAAATATGTACTTCCACCAATATCATTTGGATTTAATATCACCGGAACATTTGTACAATATGTAGTATCATTTCCAAGATTAACACTAGCAACATTTACGACTGTTATATTTATTTGGTCAGAATATACACATGAATTTATATCAGTAACTGTAACAGAAATTTCGCCGCCTTCTACAGTCTCAAATGTCTGATTTACGGAACCATCATGCCATAAATATGACACAAATTCATCTGTTGCATCTACGACTAATGTTTCTCCAGAGCATAGGTTTGCATTTTCACCTATACTAAAATCTAAATTTGTATAATTTGCAAACACAACTGTATCGCGGTGATAGCAATGCCCATCAAATGTTTGCACCCAATGTTGCCCTATTTCGGTCGATGAATAACTAGATTCGGTTGTTCCATCTTTCCAA